>JBGPNP010000058.1:0-10564 GCA_041487575.1 Gaiellaceae bacterium
GCCCGGCGCAGACCGGGACGCTGCCCGAGTAACGGACGTCCCGCATCGCCCGCCGGTCGTTGTGCCAGCGGCAGGGCTCCTCGAACCAGCGTAGATCGGCGTCCTCGACGAGCCGGGCGAAGCGGATCGCCTCCTGCGGCGCCCACGCCTGGTTCGCGTCGGCGCAGAGGACGAAGTCGGGGCCGGCGACGCGCCGTGCCTCGCGGAAGCGCCCGGCATCCTCCTCCGGGGAGAGCCCGCCGACCTTGAACTTCATCCCGGCGAGCCCGCGCGCACGGAAGTCCTCGATCTCCTCGGCGATTGAGATGCCGGTGCCGTAGTAGCCCCCGATCGAGATGACCTCGAGCCGGCTGCGGTAGCCGCCCCAGAGGCGCCAGAGCGGCTGCCCGAGGGCCTTCCCGATCGCGTCCCAGACGGCCGCGTCGACGCAGGCGCAGGCCACCAGCCCCAGCCGGCGGTCGCGGAGGATGTCGAAGGTGGCCGGGCGCGCGAGCTCCCAGAGCCGCTCGATCGCGAAGGCGTCCTCACCCTGGAGCCTCGGCGCGATCTCGCCGTGGACGATCGCGTCGATCTCGCGCAGGCCGGCGTCCTCGTCACCCGCGTAGGCCTCGCCGACGACGCCCTCCTCGGTGTGGACCCGGGTCACGATCGTCGAGCGGTGCGTCATGCGGTAGTGACTGCCCGAGTAGACACGCGCGAGCGGGACACGGATGGGAACGGTCTCGATGCGGGCGATCGTCAGGCGGTCAACGGCCGCGGCGGGCGCGACTCCGCTCGGAGCGCTCACCGGAGGCCCTCCCCCGGTCGACCGCCTGCGCTGCCGACGTCCCTCGCTCGCATCGCCCCGCCCTCGTCGGATACGAATCCTGGTATCGGTTCCAGCCTAATGCGGTCGATCGCGGCGTGTCAACCGCGGCAGGCCGACGGCCCGCGTGCCCGGCCGGGCATATCTCAGCAACGTGCTGCGAAATCATGATCATGATGTCGACTGAATCGAGGCCACTACCGCACCCGCCCGAGGGCGCCCGCTTATTCACATATAATTATAAGTAAGCGAACACGGCTCTCGCGGGCAGCGGCGCGCGCTCTGGAATATATAATGATAATGACATGAAGTTGCCGCCTCCGCCGGGAATCCGGAGACTGCTGCGGTGCTACCAGCTGCAGCTCTCCTCACACTCGCCGGCGGCGGCGGGCTGGCCGCGCTCGCGTGGCTCGCAATCCTTCTCTTTCCCGCGCGGCCCTGGGACCTGCGGCCGATCGCCGAGGACGAGGAGCCGCCCCCCGCGCCGCCCGCCTGGCCTAGCGTCGCCATTCTCGTTCCGGCCCGGAACGAGGCCGCCCACCTGCCGCTGACACTCCCCGCCCTCCTCGCTCAGGACTACCCCGGCGAGTGGCGGATCGTCGTCGTCGACGACCGCTCGGCGGACGCGACGGGTGAGCTCGCGCGACAACTCGGCCGCGAACCGGCGCGCCTGGCAGTCGTCACCGGGACAGCCTCGCCCGAAGGGTGGGCCGGCAAGGTCTGGGCGCTCGAGCAGGGAGCGCGGGTCGCGCCGGCCGGCGCCCGCTACTTCCTGCTCACCGACGCGGACATCCGCCACGCGCCCGGGTCGCTCTCACGGCTCGTCGCAGAGGCCGAGGCGGGGAGCCTCGCTCTTGTCAGCCGCATGGCGCGCCTCCGCTGCCGGTCGGCCGGGGAGCGCCTGCTGATCCCGCCGTTTCTCTTCTTCTTCAACCTCATCTACCCGATGCGCCTCGTCAACGAGCCGGGTAGCCGTGTTGCCGCGGCGGCCGGCGGCTGCGTCCTCCTGCGTCGGGACGCCCTCGAGCGGGCGGGCGGGCTCGCCTCGATTCGCGGCGAGGTCATCGACGACGTCAACCTCGCCAGGCGGATCAAGGGCCTCGGCGAGCCGATCCGGCTTGCCGTGAGCCGCTCCGACGTCGAGAGCCTGCGGGAGTACGGCTCCGCCGGGGCCGTCTGGCGGATGGTGCGCCGGACAGCCTTCGACGAGCTCGGCTACTCGGTCGCGCTCCTCGCGGGCACGCTCGCCGGACTCGCGCTCCTCTTTCCCCTTCCGCCACTCCTCGCCTTCGCGGGCGCGGGCCTGGCCGCCGCGGGCGCGGCCTCCCCCGCCTGGTGCGCCGGCCTCGGCGGCGCCGGAGTCCTGGCGTGGGCCCTCGCCGCGGCGGCGTTCCGCCCGACCGTGCGCTACTTCGGCCTCCCGGGACGCTGGGCCTGGACGCTCCCCCTCGCCGGGACGCTCTACGGTGGCATGACGCTCGACTCGGCTCGCCGCTACCTCGCAGGACGGCGGCACGAGTGGTGATCCGAATTGCTCTGCCCTCCCGAGCGACTCGGAGGGACACTGCGGACAAGCGAAGGAAGGGGGCAGCGGTGCTCAATCCGGTCAAATCCGAGACCAGCGCGTTTCACCTTGCGATCGGGAGCGCAGTCGCCGGCGGAGCGTCGATCGCGGTCGGCGTGCTCGCCGCCCCTGTCTACGGCTTTGCCCTCTTCGCGGCCACCGTGGCCGGCGCCCTCGTCTACTTCCTGGCGGCCCGCGACCCCGATCGGGTGAGGCCGCTCCACGAGGCGGCGCATGCGCCGCACCCGGCCGCACCGACGGCGAAGCACCGCATCCTCGTCGTCGCGGACGAGGCGCTCGAGGGACCAGCCCTCCGCCGGGAGATCATGCGCCGGGTCGAGCTCTGGCCTGAGCTCCTCGTCGTCGCGCCGGTGCTGAGCTCGCGGCTCCACTTCTGGGCCTCCGACTTCGACCGCGACCTCGCGCCGGCGCGCGCGAGGCTGGACGCGACCCTCGTGTGGGCGGCGGAACAGGGGTTCGACGCCCGCGGCGAGGTGGGTGACCCCGACGACCCGCTGGCGGCGCTCGAGGACGCGCTTCGGCGCTTCGGCGCCGACGAGGTCATCGTCGCCGCGCATCCGGCGGAGCACGCGAACTGGCTCGAGGCAGGCTTCCTCGAACGTGTGCGCTCCGAGCTCGACGTCCCCGTGACGCACGTGGTCGTCGATCCCGCACGTCACGCGGTCGAGATCGTCGTCTGAGTCAGTAGTTCGCCGAAGGCGAATCAGCATCCGACCGGATGCAGCTCCCTCACGCCCGGAGCGACCATGTGCGCGACGACGCGAAGGAGGTCCGACGATGACCGCGAGCACTCTGACGATCACCGACAACCGCACCGCCCGCACGTACGAGCTCCCAATCGAGGACGGAGCGATCCGCGCGATCGACCTGCGCCAGATCAAGGTCGACGAGGGCGACTTCGGGCTCATGAGCTACGACCCGGCCTTCCTCAACACCGCCTCGACGAGGAGCGCCGTCACCTTCATCGACGGGGACAAGGGGATCCTCCGCTACCGCGGCTACCCGATCGAGCAGCTCGCCGAGGAGAGCACGTACCTCGAGACCGCCTACCTGCTCGTCTACGGGGAGCTGCCGACCCGGGCCGAGCTCGACGTCTGGACGCACGAGATCACCTACCACACGTTCGTGCACGAGAACGTCAAGCGGCTCATGGAGGGCTTCCGCTACGACGCGCACCCGATGGGGATGCTCGTCAGCGTGATCGCGGCGCTCTCCACCTTCTACCCGGAGGCGGCGGCGGTGGACAACGTCGATGTCAGGCTCGCCCAGGTCTACCGGCTGATCGCGAAGGTGCCGACGATCGCAGCCTGGTCGTACCGGCACAGCCGCGGGCTGCCGTACGTCTACCCGGACAACGAGCTCGGCTTCACCGAGAACTTCCTCTCGATGATGTTCAAGATCGCCGAGCCGCGCTACGAGCCGGACCCGGTGATCGCCCGCGCGCTCGAGGTGCTCTTCATCCTCCACGCCGACCACGAGCAGAACTGCTCGGCGAACGCGATGCGCTCGATCGGCTCGAGCAAAGTCGATCCGTACAGCGCGCTCGCCGGCGCCGCGGCCGCCCTCTACGGGCCGCTGCACGGCGGTGCGAACGAGGCCGTCCTGAGGATGCTCGCCGAGATCGGCCACGTCCGCGAGGTGCCCGGCTTCATCGAGCGGGTCAAGACGGGCGAGGGCCGGCTCATGGGCTTCGGCCACCGCGTCTACAAGAACTACGACCCGCGGGCGAAGATCATCAAGCGGGTCGCCGACGAGGTCTTCGAGGTGACCGGGCGAAACCCGCTCCTCGACATCGCGCTCGAGCTCGAGAAGATTGCGCTCGAGGACGAGTACTTCGTCAGCCGCAAGCTCTACCCGAACGTCGACTTCTACTCCGGCCTCATCTACCAGGCGCTCGGCTTGCCCGTGACGATGTTCCCGGTCATGTTCGCGATCCCGCGCACGGCCGGCTGGCTCGCCCAGTGGCTCGAGCTGATCGATGACCCCGAGCAGAAGATCGCGCGACCCCGCCAGATCTTCACGGGGCCCGAGCAGCGGGACTACGTGCCGATCTCGCGGCGGACAAGAGTCGAGACCGTGCTCGTGTAGCCCGAAGTAGAGTACGAGCCCGTGGACGAGCTCGCCCGCTTTCGGATCGACGGCCGGGTCGCACTCGTCGCGGGAGGTTCCGGCGGGATCGGGCTTCGGATCTCACAGGCGCTTGCCGGCGTCGGCGCGCGGGTCGCGGTCGTCGGCCGTAATCCCGGGCGGCTCGAGGCTGCGCGGTCGGCCGTCGAGGCGGCCGGCTCCGAAGGGCTGGCGCTCAACCTCGACATGACGCAGAAGGCGGACGCCGACCGCGCCGTCGACGAGACGCTCGCCCGCTTCAGCCGGCTCGACATCCTCGTCAACGCCGTCGGCGGCGGAGCCGGAAAGGCGCTCTACGACGCCGAGGTCTACCCGAAGGACGCCTGGGACTGGATCGTCGACCTCAACCTGACCGGCGTCCTCCTCCCGTCACAGGCGGCGGCGCGCGCGATGATCGCCGCCGGGTCGGGCGGGCGCATCCTCAACATCTCTTCCGTGCGCGGCCAGCTCGGTCTCAACGCGGGCTACTCCGCTTATGTCGCGGCGAAGGCCGCCCTCAACGGCTTGACCCGCCAGCACGCGACCGAGTGGGCGAAGCACGGGATCACGGTCAACGCGATCTCGCCGACGTTCGTCCGTACCGAGCAGGTCGCCATGCTCCTCGCCGACCCGGAGTTCGAGGCCGCGATCGTCCGGCGCATCCCGCTCGGGCGGATCGCCGAGCCCGACGACGTCGTCGGCGCCGTCCTCTTCTTCTGCTCGGGCGCGTCCGCGTTCGTGACCGGCCAGATCCTGACGCTGGACGGCGGCCTGACCGCCTGCCAGTAGCGGTCAGCGGGCGGGCTTCGCCGCGCGGACGATGGCGCCATGGATGCCGTCGGCGACCTCGTGCGTGAACGTCACCGAGACGTCCTCGAGACCGGCGGCGTCCAGCCAGTGCTCGTACTCGCCCTTCGAGAGGGCGCCGGCGATGCAGCCGACGTAGCTCCCGCGCACGGCGCGCTCCGCCGGGTCGAGGCGATCCTCGGCGACGACGTCGGAGAGACCTATGCGGCCCCCGGGCCGGAGCACCCGCGCGATCTCCGCGAAGACGCGCGGCTTGTCGGTCGAGAGGTTGACGACGCAGTTCGAGATGACGACGTCCACGCTCTCGGCCGGTAGCGGGATGTCCTCGATGACGCCTCTGAGGAAGTGGGCGGTGCGCACGCCCGCCTCGGCCGCGTTCCGCTGCGCGAGCGCGAGCATCTCGTCCGTCATGTCGAGGCCGTAGACGGTCCCCGCCGGCCCGACGCGCTTCGCGGAGAGAAGGACGTCGATACCGCCCCCGGAGCCGAGGTCGAGGACGACCTCGCCCTCCCGGAGCTCGGCCACGGCGGTCGGGTTGCCGCAGCCGAGGCTCGCGAGCAGAGCCGCGTCGGGGAGCCCGGCGCGCTCATCAGCAGCGTAAAGCGCTTCGCCGAAACTGTCCTGGTCGGTGTCGGCGCAACAGTCGCTGCCGCAGCACGCCGCGGCGCCATCCGCCACTGCGAGCGCCGCCTCCGCATACTTCGCGCGCACCTCGTCCCTCAGAGACGTCGTTTGGGTCATCGTGCCTCCTCCTTCGTTCCGGCGACGGCAGCGAGCCGGGCCATCGCCTGGGGGTCGAGCGAGTAGTAGGCCCACACGCCGCGCTGCTCGCGGCGCAGGAGCCCCGAGACCACGAGCTTCTTCAGGTGGTGGCTCACCGTGGGCTGGGAGAGGCCGAGCGGGGCCGTAAGCTCGCAGACGCAGATCGGCTCCTCGCTCGTCGCGAGCATGTTCACGAGCCGTACGCGGGCCGGGTCGGCGAGCGCTTTGAACATGGCGGCCGTCGCCTCGGCGTCCGCAAGAGACATCTCCTCCGCGACGAGCGGGACGCAACAGGCAGCAGGGCAGCAAGCGTTCCCGTTCATATCGATGAACGTCAATATAGCAGGTATCGACGCCCGTCGATCTATCAGACGGGACGCTGCTTCGGCCGCGTGAGCTCGATGACGTTCCCGTCCGGATCGACCACGTGGAGCGTTCGCTCCCCCCATGGCCGGTCGGTCGGAGGCGCGAGCACACGGACGCCCGCCTGGGAGAGGCGCGCGTGCTCGGCGTCGACGTCGTCGACGAGGAAGACGACCTCCCCCTGCGGCCAGGGGGCCTCCCCTGCAGGTGCCGCCCGCCCGATCAGCTCGGGCAGCCCACTCCGAGCGTACAGGGAGAACTTCGCGCCTTCGGTCGCGAACTCGGCGTAGCTCTCGTTCGCGAAGCGGAACGGCAGCCCGATCACGTCGCGGTAGAAGCGGATCGAGCGCTCGAGGTCGGAGACGAAGAGGATCGCGTAACCGAGCCGCGGAGGCACGCGACGAATCTACCGCGGCGCGTGCCCGAGAGGACATGTCCCAGGGTCGGCCGTCGCAGACACGTGCCGATGAGGGCGTCTGACGCGGCTACGCGGCCGTGTGCGCGTGCTCTCGCGCGGCCGCGACGAACCCGGCGACGAGCGGGTGCAGCCCGGCCGGGGTCGAGCGAACCTGCGGGATGAAGAGCGTCGCCAGGAAGAACGGATGCTCCGGGAGCTCGGCGATCCGGACTTCGCCGTCCGAGCTCACGCCGGTGACCACAAGCCCGCCCGGCTCGAGGAGCCGAGCGTACTCCGGATCGACGCCGAAGTTGCAGTAAAAGGACTCGGTCGTCTCGGTCGCTCCGTAGAGTCCGGCCGCCCGCGAGCCGGGCGAGATCGAGATCGATCCGCTCTGCCCCACGAGGGAGCACGCGAGCGCGGTCACCGCCAGCCGCTCGGCCCCGGGGTTCGTCTCTTCGCGATCCGCGTCCTCGAAGCCGAGGACGTTGCGCACGTACTCGATGACGACGTGCTGGAAGCCGCCTCAGGTGCCGACGAGCGGCACGCCGCGCTCGCGGGCATGCCGGATCGCCCCCAGCGTGCTGCCCATGTCCCGGTATGGGCTTGCCGGCGCGATCAGGATGCCGGCATAACGGCCCAGCGCCTCGCCGTCGCCGACCCGGTCGGTGCCGAACCACTCGAACGGAAGGCTCCCGGGCGCGTGGGCGCCTCGTTTGTCGCCCGGTGCGTCTCGTTGCCCGGGTCGAAGTCGCCGACGACGCAGATGGCAGCGCTCGTTCCCACCGAGTGCGGAGCATACGCACGACTAGAGTCGCTGGGTGGTCGACGCCCCGCTCCCGCTCCACTCGACCGCGGTTCCCTCTGCCCGCCGCCCGCTCCTCGGGCACGCGCTCGTCCTCGGGGCCGCGACCCTTCTCGGAGTGAATGCGGTCGTCGCCAAAGTCCTGATCGAGTCGGCGGGGCTAACGCCGATGCGCCTCTCCGAGCTGCGCTCGTCCGGCTCGGCAGCCGTTCTCTTCGTCGGGGTCGCTCTCCTGCGCCGTGGAGACCTCCGCCTTTCGCGCGGGGAGTGGCGTCCGGCCGCACTCTTTGGCGTCGTCGGGATCGCCGGTGGCCAAGTCCTCTTCCTGACGGCGATCCGCCGCCTCGACGTCGGGGTCGCGCTCGTCATCATCTACCTCGCGCCCGTCCTCGTCGCAGCCTGGAGCCGATTCTTCCAGCATGAGCCGGTGCGGCGCCGGCTCTGGGTCGCCCTGGCTATCAGCCTCCTTGGCCTCTCCCTGGTCGTCGACTTCTGGAGCGGCTTCTCGCTGAGCGGAGTCGGCATCGCGGCCGCGCTCGGCTGCGCGGTCGCCTACGCCGTCTATATCGTCTCGGCCGACATCGGCGTCCAGCGAGCGCGGACACCCGCCTCGTTCCTCCTCTGGGGCTTCGTGTTCGCGACGATCTTCTGGTCGATCGTCCAGCCCTGGTGGAGCTTCCCGGCGGGCCTGGTCGACGGCGCCACGCCGCTTCTCGGACGGCTCGGCGGAGTCAGCCTGCCGGTCTGGCTGCTCCTCGCCTATGCCGTCGTCCCGGGCGGCGTCCTGCCGTTCGTCCTCTTCCTCACGGGCTTTCGGCACCTGTCCGCGACCCGGGTCGCGATCGTCGCCATGTTCGAGCCCGTCGCGGCGTCGCTCGTCGCCTTCGCCTGGCTCGGGGAGAGCCTTTCTGCCGCCCAGATGGCCGGCGGAGCGGTCGTCCTTACGGCCGTCGCGCTCGCGCAGACGGCGCACCGGGGCCCCTGACGACGATCCGCTAGAACTCGTTTCGGAATGACCACGCGCCGCTCCGGGTGCGATGGGCGGCGTGAGGCAAGGACGCAGGGAGCGTCCATATCAAACCGATATGGGCGCGACCGAGGACGCGGCCTCGCGCCGTCCAGCGCGGCCGGGCGGCCCGTGCTTCATTTTGAAACGAGTTCTCTAGCCGGGCGAGCAGACGCCGTCCTCGCCGGCTCCCCCCGGGAGCCGGGCGAGGAGCGAGGCGAGCGTCTCGAGCTCCTCGGGCGCGAACCGCTCGGAGAAGAGGGCCTGGATCGCGGCGAGGTGGGTCTCCCCGGCCTCGTCGAGCTTGGCCCGGCCGGCCTCGGTCAGAACCGCATACGTGACCCGACCGTCTGTCGGGCAGCTCGCCTTGGCAACCCAGCCGGCGACCTCGAGCCGCTCGAGGAGGCGGGTGATCCCGGAGGGCGTGAGCAGGAGTTGACCGACGAGCTCGACCCGCTTGAGGCGCCGTTCGGGAGCGCGGCCAAGCCGGAGCAGGACCTCCCACTCGTTCAGGGCCAGGCCGTGCTCCGCCTCGAGCTGGGAGTTGAGGGCGCGCGTGAGGGCGGCGTGCGCCCGCAGAAGACGCGCCCAGGCCGATAGCTCGGGCGATGCAGAAACTTGTGCAGTCAATACTTGACGAGTCAAACTCATGGGACTAGAATTGTTGACATCTCAAGTATATAGCCCAAGGAGGACACAGGCAATGGCATTCATCGAAACCGCAGAGTTGATCCCGACCGGCACCTGGACGGCCGACCCGAGCCACTCGCACGTCGAGTTCGCGGTCAAGCACATGAAGATCGCGACCGTGAAGGGCCGCGCCGGCGCCTTCAGCGCCAGGCTCGACGCGAGCGGCCCAGAGCCCAGGCTCGAAGGCGTCGTGGAGGCAGCGAGCATCACGACCCACGACAGCGAGCGCGACGGGCACCTCGCCTCGCCCGAGTTCTTCGACAGCGAGCGCTACCCGGAGATCCGCTTCCAGTCGACCCGCTTCGAGGAGGTCGGCGAGCGGGCGCTCTCGATCCTGGGCGACATCACGATCAAGGGCGTGACGAAGGAGATCGAGCTCACAGGCTCCTTCACCGGAGCCGGGCTCGACCCGTGGGGCAACGAGCGGACGGGCATCGACGTCACGGGCGTGATCGACCGGCATGACTTCGGCCTCGACTGGAACGCGCCGCTCCCAGGCGGAGGCCTCCTCGTCGCAGACGACGTCACGGTCTCCGCGAGCTTCTCCTTCATCCGCGAGGCGTAGGCGCGATGAGGATCCTCGCCGTCTCGGGCAGCCTGCGACAGGGCTCGCACAACACGCAGCTCCTCCGCGCGGCGGCCGAGCTGGCGCCGGCGGGAGTCGAGCTCGAGCTCTACGAGGAGCTCGAGCTCGTCCCGCCCTACAACGAGGACCGGGACACCGATCGGCCCCCGGCCGCGGCCGCACGGCTGCGAGACGCGATCGGCGACGCCGACGCTCTCCTCATCGCGACGCCGGAGTACAACTCCTCGGTCCCGGGCCAACTCAAGAACGCGGTCGACTGGGCCTCCCGACCGTTCCGGGACAGCGCCCTCTGGGGCAAGCCCGCCGCGGTCGTGAGCGCGAGCAAGGGCGCGTACGGCGCGATGTGGGCGCAGGCGGATCTCCGCAAGGCCCTCGCGAGGAGCGGCGCCCGCGTGCTCGAGGGCGACCTCGCGGTGCCCCGCGCGCACGAGCGCTTCGACGAGGAGGGACGCCTGATCGACGAGGCGCTGCGCCGGCGCCTGGCCGAGGTGGTCGAGCAGCTCGCCGAGCTCGCACAGCCGGCGGCCGTCGCCGCCTGAGCGGCGCGTGAGCGCGGAGGCTTCGGCAGACGCCGTGGACGCAATCGAGCCTCATCCCGGGGTGACGAGGGTGCGTTCCGCGCGGCGGCCGCGACCGATAGCCACGGCCGTGA
>JBGPNP010000059.1:0-10422 GCA_041487575.1 Gaiellaceae bacterium
CGCCTCAGCCAGACCACCACAGTAGCGGCCACCAGATTCTCATAGGCTGGGCGGCCGTCCCTCGCCTCGACCCGGCCCTCGTACCGGATCGCTACGAGCTCGCCCGGCTGCGGGCTCAGCCTCTCGAACTCCTCCCGCAAAACGCTCGTCCAGAGCCACACGGACCAGTCGCCCTGCTCGGGCGTGCGGATGACCGCGATCGTCGTCGAGCGGCCGTCGTAGCCGACCGGCCCGGACGACTCCTGGCCGACGAGGACGCCGACGAGGACGCGCGGGTGGTCGAGCTCCGGCCTGTCCGGCCGCCAGCTCGTCGGCGGGTCGGCGTTCAGACGCTCCCCCAAAGCCGCGGCGCGGCGAGCGAACTCGACGTCGGGAAGCGCGCTCATCGCTTCACGGTAGCGCGGCCAGCGGCGGGACCGGTACCAGAAACCGGTACCAACGGGATCTAAATGGCTTGGTTGAGCCGTTCTCCCTAGAAGATCGCGTTCTCGCGCAGCCAGGGCAGCCTGAACGACGACATCTACGTCGTCGGCGCCGACGGCACGGGCCTTCGCCGGCTGACCCGCGATCCGGGGCCGGACGGCTTCCCCACCTGGTCGCCCGACGGCAAGCGGATCGCCTTCGCCTCCGGACGGGACGGCAACTTCGAGATCTACGTCATGAACGCCGACGGCACCGGCCAGACGCGCCTCACGCGAAGCCAAGCCAACGATACCGCGCCCGACTGGGCGCCGTAGCTCAGCTCCTGCCGGCGAGCGTCCGGAGCCGGAAGCCGCCGTGGAACTCGTACGAGGCCTCGATCGCGCGCAGGCAGTCCCGGCGGGCGGGCTCTGCGAGCCCGGCCTCCCCGGCGCCGGCGAGCGGGTGTTCCAGGAGCGCGCGGATTCCCGCGAAGCCGTCGGCCGAGAGCGGCGTCGCCCCTGTCCGGCAGTCGGCGCACACGCCGCCGCCGGCCTGCGCGGAGAAGCCGACGAGCGGCGCCTCTGCGCCGCAGGCCGCGCAGCTCGCGAGGTGAGGCAGGTAGCCGGAGAGCCAGAGGAGCTTGAGCTGGAACGAGAGCACGAGCGGGTCGAACGCGGGCCGCCCCGGAAGTTCCGCCTCGACGCCGTCGAGGAGATCCAGGAAGCGCGTGAGGGCGTGGAACGCCTGCGGGTTCGCTTCCTGCTCGACGAAGAGGCGGAGCATCGCCTCGAGGCCGACGAGGCCGACGGCAAGGCGGTACGGGTCGGTGCGTGCAGCGTCGTGCGAGCGGATGAGGTCGGCGCCGGTGACCGTGTGGAGCTCCCCCCGTCCCTCGTGGACGAGGAGCTCGACGTGGCTCAGGGGCTCGAGGCGAGCCCCGAAACGGGAGAGCGTCCTGCGAGCGCCCTTCGCGATCCCCCCGATCCGCCCCCGCTCGAGCGTGTACAGGTGGAGGATGCGGTCGGCCTCCCCGTAGCGGATGGAGCGGAGCACGACCGCCTCGGTCTTGACCGTCCGGGACGCCACGGAGGCCAGTGTAGTCCCGGGCGCGGAAGACGATCGGCCAGAGCGACGTTCTCTGTAGCGATGAGGCGCATCCGCATGTACACGACCGACTGGTGCGGCTACTGCGTCCGAGCGAAGGCGCTTCTCGACCGGCGAGGCATCTCCTACGAGGAGATCTCCCTGGACGACGTCGTGAACTTCCGCGAGCTTCTCCTCCAGCGGACGGGGGGCTGGACCGTGCCGCAGATCCTCATCGACGAAGAGCCGATCGGCGGCTTCGTCGAGCTCTGGGAGCTCGACCGCGCCGGCGGCCTCGACGGGCTCGCGGCGTAATCAGCGTCGCGGCGGCCTGGCAGACGAGTGCGGCGCGACCTCTTCGCCGCGCCGCACGACAACCGCACCCTTCAGGCCCTACCCAGAGGCGAACGCCTGGAGAAAATCGGGAACGTCCCGACAAGCATCGCCGTCGTGCCGATCAGGCGGCGGACGCGCTCGGTGATGCCGACCGTCGTCACGAGCTGCGGGCGAAGGCTCCAGAGCGCGGCCAGCCCGCCCGCGAACGCGAGCAGGAAGAGCGAGCCGAAGATCATGCCGTGCACGAGCGTCCAGGTCTCGCGGTTCGTCAGTTCCATCTCGACCTCCTTCCTACGCTCTCAGTTACAGAAAACACACCGTTCCGGCACTTGCTACATCCGTGCCGTGAACACCGTCACGCTTCCCAGAATCACACGATGCATCCTGGCCGCCATCGTGGATCGAACGGATTCTGCGTTGCGGTTTCCCGCACACGGATTCGCCGAGCCGACCGTCGCGCCGGGCCGAACGGCCCGCTCAGGCGGGGCGCGCGAGCGCGCCGGGGCAGCCGGGTGCGCTCCCGGCCTGCCGCACTCCGTCCCGGATCGCCATCGCCGCCGCCTCGGCGGCGACCGCGGTGACGGCGAGCGGCTCTGCCCGCACACGACCGGTGGCCACGCAGTAGACGACGTCGCCGTCGACTGCGGTCCCGCTCGGATCGACCGCCCGCGCGACGCCGGCGCTCGCGGCTCGCGCGACGAGCCAGGCCTCCGTCTTCGTGAGCTCGGCGTCGGTGAGGACGCAGACGAGCGTCGTCGCCTCGCGCCAGGGCCCGAGCGCGCTCGTACCGGCGCGGAGGAGCTCGACCGTGCGCCGGTAAGCTCCGTCCTGCCATACGCCGGCGAGCACCGACCCGTCCTCGGCGAGGACGTCGCCGAAGGCGTTGACGACGGCGAGGGCCACGACGAGCGCTCCGCCTGCGAGCTCGAGCCAGGCGAGCCCGAGGCCGCCCTTCGTCCACGCCTCGGGGCCGAGCAGCTTTCCGACGGTGCAGCCGGTTCCCGCCCCCACGCTCCCGCGCGCGACGTCGGAGGCGGCCGCCTGGCACGCCGCATAGCCGGCGTTCGCGTCGGGGCGCGCGTGCGGGTCGCCGAGGGCGAGGTCGTAGATCACCGCCCCGGCGACGAGGGGAACGATCCCTGCGCGCGTCGGGAATCCCAAGCCTCGCTCTGCGAGCCAGCGGACGACCCCGTCGGCCGCCGCGAGCCCGAAGGCGCTTCCGCCCGTGAGGAGGATCGCGTGGGCGCCGCGCGCCGACGAGGCCGGCGAGAGGAGATCGCTCTCGCGCGTGCCGGGGCCACCGCCCCGGACCTCGCACGCGGCGACGCTCCCTTCCGGCGGGAGGACGACGGTGCAACCGGTCCATCCCTCCCGGTCGGTCCAATGACCGATGCGAACACCCTCAGGCAGCCTCGCGTCCGTCATGCGCGCTCGCGCGGCTGGCACGCCGGGCAGTACCACGTGCCTCGCCCGGCCGCCCGCGTCTTCTCGATCGGCGTACCACAGCGCTCGCACGGCTCGCCTGCGCGGCCGTAGACCTTGAACGCGTCCTGCATCGCTCCCGGGGCGCCCGACGGGTCACGGTAGTCGCGCAACGTGGCGCCCTGACGCGCGATGCCGATTTCGAGCGCCTTCCTGAGAGCGGCGCGAAGGGAAGCAACCTCGACGCGGGTGAGGCTCCGCGCCGGGCGCAGCGGGTGGATGCGCGCGCGCCAGAGCGCCTCGTCCGCGTAGATGTTCCCGACTCCGGCGACGGTACGCTGGTCGAGGAGGGCGGCCTTGACCGGCGCTTTCCGGCCGGCGAGGCTCGACTCGAACCGCTTCGTCGTGAAGCGCGGGCCGAGCGGCTCGTCTCCGAGCCGATCGCTCAGGTACTCGTCGAGCTCGCCCGGCTCCAGCACGAGCCAAGTCCCGAACCTACGCACGTCACGGTAGACGACGTCCGACCCGTCGTCTAGTCTGACAACAGCTCGGCGGTGCGCATCCGAGCCGAAGTCCCCGGAGGCGACGTGGCGGAAGCTTCCGGTCATACGGAGATGAACGAGGAGGTGACGGCCGCTCTCGAGACCGACAATCAAATACTTTCCGCGGCGAAGGACGCCGCTCACCCGCTCGCCCACGAGCGTCGCTCCCACCCCGTCAGGAGACTCGGGGCGCGTCAGCCGGGGGTCGCTGATCTCCACCCGCTCGAACCGCCTTCCCGTCAGGACCGGCTCGAGACGGCTCCGGATGGTCTCGACCTCGGGCAGCTCGGGCACGATCCTCCCCGCCGAGGCGCTCAGGTCAGGACGTCGAGGACGATGGGTCGCGAAGCCGGAACCCTCGCCCCCAGCCGGTAGCAGGCCGCGACCTCCTCGACCGCTCGCTCCGCTCGCTCCTCGTCGGAGGCGTGCACCTCCGCGAGCGGCTCGCCGGCCTCGACCCGGCTGCCCCGCTTGGCGTGGCAGACGATGCCGACCGCGTGGTCGATCGCGTCCTCCTTCCTCGTACGGCCCGCGCCGAGGTGGAGGGCGGCCCGTCCGAGCGCTTCCGTCGCGATCGCCTGGACGCAGCCGGGGGCCGGCGTGGGAACCGGACGCACGACCGGGGCGGTGGGAAGCACCTCCGGCCGAGGATCCCCGCCCTGCGCGGCGATCCAGCGCTCGTACATCGCGGCTGCGCGGCCCGAGACCACCGCGTCCTCGGCCAGCCGGCGCCCCTCGGACAGGCCCACGCCCAGGTCGGACAGGGCGAGGACGTGGCCGGCAGCCCCGAGAACGAGCTCGGTGAAATCAGGCGGTCCTTCGCCGTTCAGCGTGGCGAGCGCCTCGCGGATCTCGAGCGCGTTTCCCACCGCGCGCCCGAGCGGCTGGTCCATGTCCGTCAGCTCGCAGACGACCTCGCGGCCGGCGCGGCGTCCGATCTCGATCATCATCGCGGCGAGCTCCCGCGCGGACTCGAGCGTCTTCATGAAGGCGCCGTCCCCGACCTTGACGTCGAGCACCATTGCGTCCGCGCCGGCGGCGATCTTCTTCGACATGATGCTCGCCGCGATCAAGGAGACGTTGTCGATGGTCGCGGTCACGTCCCGGAGCGCGTAGAGGCGCCTGTCCGCGGGGACGAGGTCGGCGGTCTGGCCGATGATGGCCATGCCGACGGTCTTCACCTGCGCGAGAAAGGCCTCGCGGTCGAGCTCGACGCGGAAGCCCGGGATCGACTCGAGCTTGTCGAGCGTGCCGCCGGTGTGCCCGAGGCCCCTGCCACTCATCTTCGCGAAGGGGACGCCGCACGCTGCGACCATCGGGCCGAGCGCGATCGAGGTCTTGTCTCCGACCCCTCCCGTCGAGTGCTTGTCCACGACCTTCCGACCCAGCGGCGAGAGGTCGATCGTCTCCCCGCTCCGGATCATGGCGTCCGTGAGCGCGTGAGTCTCGCCCGGGCTGAGGCCGCGGAAGTAGACGGCCATGCAGAAGGCCGCCATCTGGTAGTCCGGCACCTCGTCGCGGGCGTAGGCGAGGACGAGCTCGGCGATCTCCCCGGGCGCGAGCTCTTCGCCGTCGCGCTTGCGCTGGATGAGCTCGGCCGGAGGGATCACGCGCAGATCTCTGCCCGCATGGCCTCGCAGGCAGCCGTCACGGCTCGATGAACGGCTGGCCCGGGATGCCCCGGGACGGGGACCGGCCTCCGAGCCACCTGTTCACGGTCGCCCCGACGTCCGCGAACTCGCCGGTGTGGATCCGGCCTGCCGCGTTCTTCCCCTCGACGTAGGCGAGCAGGAGCGCGTGCTCGCGCGAGTGGTCGGTCGACGGCGTCGTCGGGTCACACCCGTGGTCCGAGGTGAGGATGAGGAGATCGCCCGGGCGAAGGGCATCGAGGATGTCGGGCAGGCGGCGATCGAAGTCCTGCAGGCAGCGGTGGAAGTTGACGGGGTCGTTCCGGTGCCCCCACATCTGATCCGTCTCCACGAGGTTCGTGAAGACGAGCCCGCCGTCGAGCTCGCGGAGGAGCGTCTCGGTCTGCTTGATGCCGTCGAGGTTCGACTTCGTCGGGTAGGCGTGGTCGATGTCCACGCCGGCGAAGATGTCGGGAATCTTGCCGACGCCGTGCACGGCGCTTCCCGCCTCGCGCAGGAGGGAGAGGTAATTGGGCTGCTTGGGCTTGAGCGACCAGTCGTGGCGGTTCGGCGTCCGGGTGTAGTTCCCCGGCTCCCCTGTGAACGGCCGCGCGATCACGCGCCCCACGGCGTTCTTGCCGTTCAGGATCTCGCGGGCGACCCCACAGGCGCCGTAGAGCTCCTCGAGCGGGATCGTCTCCTCGTGCGCCGCCACCTGGAAGACGGAGTCCGCGGACGTGTAGACGATCCACTTCCCGGTGCGCTGGTGCTCCTCGCCGAGCTCCTGGATGATCTCCGTCCCGGACGCGGCCTTGTTGCCCAGGACGCCGCGACCCGTGCGGTGGGCAAAGTCCTCGATGACGCCGAAGGGGAATCCGTGCGGGTACGTGGGCAGCGGCACCGGTGTCACGATGCCCATGAGCTCCCAGTGGCCCGCCGTCGTGTCCTTGCCCTTCGAGCGCTCGGTCAGGCGCCCCGCGATCGCCGGGGCTCCGGGCTGCGCGGGGCAGCCCAGGAGCTCCTCGACGTTTCCGAGGCCGAGGTGCTCGAGGCTGGGGAGATCGAGACCGCCGACTGCGCGGGCGACGTTGCCGAGCGTGTCTGAGCCCTGGTCGCCGTACTCCGCCGCGTCTGGCAGCTCCCCCACCCCAACCGCGTCCAGCACGATGACGCAGGCGCGCGGCATGGTGGCGGCTATTCTACTCGGGGCATGGACACTGTCCTCGGACTTATCGGCGTCCTCGTGTGGATCGTCTGCGTGATCGCTCTCGCGGCGGGTGTGACGTGGACGGTCGTGAAGCTCTTCCCCGGCGAGAAGCCCGGGAAGCAGCCCGAGCCCGACGCGTCTTCCTAGAGCGCAAGCGCTTCCAGCGGCGTATACGGAAGGCCGTGCGCGTCGGCCACGGCCTCGTAGGTCAGCTTTCCGTCCATGACGTTGACCCCTCGGGCGAGCGCGGGATCGTGCGCGATCGCGTTGCGAACGCCGAGGTCGGCGATCGCCTCGACGTACGGGAGCGTCACGTTCGTGAGCGCTTTCGTCGCCGTGACCGGGACGGCGCCAGGCATGTTGGCGACGCAGTAGTGGACGACGCCCTCCACGGTATAGATCGGGTCGGAGTGGGTCGTCGGCCGCGAGGTCTCGAAGCAGCCGCCCTGGTCGATGGCGACGTCGACGAGCACCGACCCCGGCTTCATCGCCCGCAGCATGTCGCGGGTGACGAGCTTGGGAGCCCTCGCGCCCGGGATGAGCACGGCGCCGACGACGAGGTCGGCGTCCTCGATCGCCTCCTCGATCTGGAGCCGGTTCGACATCGCGAGCGTGATCCGGCCCGCGAGCATCATCTCGAGCTCGCGCATCCGTCCCACGGACCTGTCGAGCACCCACACGTCCGCCTGCATGCCGACTGCGATGAGAGCTGCGCTGTAGCCGACGATGCCCCCGCCGAGGACAACGACCTTTGCCGGCGGGACGCCCGGGACGCCGCCGAGGAGGATGCCGCGGCCGCCCTGCGACTTCTCGAGCGCCCAGGCTCCCATCTGTGTCGCGAGCCTTCCGGCCACCTCGCTCATCGGCGCGAGCAGGGGGAGCTTGCGGTCGTTCGTCTCGACCGTCTCGTATGCGATGCAGGTGGCGCCGCTCTCGAGGAGCGCACGTGTGAGCGGCTCGTTGGCTGCTAGATGGAGGTACGTGAAGAGGACGAGGCCGTCGCGCAGGCGGCCGTACTCGGAAGCGATCGGCTCCTTCACCTTGAGCATGATCTCGCAGCGCTCCCAGACCTCGTCAAGGGAGGCGACCCGCGCTCCGGCGGCCTCGTAGGCCGAGTCCGGAAAGGCGCTGCCCGCTCCCGCTCCCGCCTCGACGAGAACGTCGTGCCCGCGCTGCGTGAGCTCGAGCGCCCCGGCCGGAGTCAGCGCGACTCGGTATTCGTCGGGCTTGATCTCCGAGGGAACGCCGATTCGCATGAGGGCCGAAACGATAACCGGGCCGTTCGTGGCCCTGCGGCACAACGCCGGGCGAGCTCGCTGGCCGGGAGGGCCAGGCAGCTACGCCCCTGGCGTCCGGCCCCTGTCTTCGAGGAACGTGCCCGCGAGCCGCCCGGCGGCATAGGCGGCGGCGAAGAACCAGGGGTCCTCTGCGGGCCCGCGGCCCATGTGCGAGAGAGGAAGGCCCGCGCAGGCCTCCTCCCACTCGGCGACGTCGACGACCTGGACGGGGCCCGCCTTCGCTGGGAGCGCGAGTCCCGCCGGCCAGGCGACTGCGACCTCCCCGAGCGACAATGCGAGCACGGCTGCCGTGTGGTGCGAGAGGCCGTGGTGGCGCTCGCGCAGGTCGGCCGTCGACATGCGCGGGGCCAGGATCGGCCGCCCGCCCAGGGCGGCGGCAACATTCGCGGCGTCGGCGGCCGCGAGCCCGCCGTGGCCGAGGCGGGTGCCGGTTCCGACGATCCCCGGCCCGACCGAGCACACGATCGCCTCGATCTCGCGACCCGCACACCACGCGAGCGCGGCCGCCAGCGTCACGCAGGTGACGTCCCCGTCGATCGCGGGACCGGGCGCGACGGCCACGCTGAGGAAGCCGCGCCGACGCAGCTCCCTCACCGTATCGGAGAGGGACACGGGCAGCGCGCCGCCGGGGAGCTGGACGTAGGCGACGGTATGCCCGGTCCCCAGGCCGGCGCAAACCGGTGCGAGCTGGCTGTGCAGGGAGCAACAGACGACAGGCGTGCCGGCAAGCTCCTGCAAGCCCGGGCCCTCGCCCTCCTCCGCGTGCACGACCGCGTGCTGGAGCGGCGTGTACGGGAGCTTCATGACGTGCGCGCCGTCCTCCGGCGGCAAGTCGAGACCGCGGGTGAGGTTCGCGTAGAGGATGTCGAACCCGCCCGAGCCGAGGCCGAGCTGGACGGCCTGCACGTTGACGAGGACGTCGTCCCCGGGGGCGACCGGCCCGGTGAGACGGGGATAGGCGATGCAGGCGCGGCCGTCTACCTCGAGCCGGACGAGGCCCTCGCGCCGCTCCTCTATGCGGGTGACCCGCCCTCGCCTCAGGCTAAGCACTACGGGCGGCCTCCACGAGCTCGAGGGTGACCGTCACCATCGCCTCGAGGTCGGCAACGGCGATCTGCTCCTCGGCGGTGTGGATTCGAGTCATCCCGTTCGCGAGGTTGACGCATGGGAGGCCGCGCCCGTTGAACACGTTGGCGTCGGCGCCGCCGTTCGACTCCACCGTCCGCGCCGTGAACCCCGACCGCTCGAGGGCCACGGCGGCCAGGCGGACGGGAAGTGCGTCCGGTTGCAGACGGTACCCGGCGTACTTCGAGCTGACCTGCGTCTCGACCTCGCACTCGGTCACGGCCGCCGCGAACGACAAGCAGTCGATGATCTCGGCCACGAGCTCGGCGAGCTTTCGCTCCTCCCGCGAGCGCGCCTCGGCGACAACCCGGCAGCGGTCGGGGACGACGTTCCGGGCCACTCCGCCCTCGATCGTCCCGACGTTCGCGGTCGTCTCCTCGTCGATCCGGCCGAGCCTGAGGTCGGCAATCGCACGGGCCGCTGCCAGGATCGCAGAGCGGCCCTCCTCGGGCGCGATGCCGGCGTGTGCGGCACGGCCCTTGAAGAGCGCGTCGATCGTGCGTTGGAACGGGGCCGCCACGACGACCTGGCCGATCGGGCCCTCGTAGTCGTAGACGAAGCCGAGCTTCGCGGCGAGCGCCGACTCGTCGAAGGCCGTGGCCCCCTCACAGCCCGTCTCCTCTCGCACGGTAAAGAGGAGCTCGACGCCGGCGTGCGGGCGCCGCTCCGCTAGGAGAAGGCGAGCCGCCTCGAGGATCGCGGCGACGGAGGCCTTGTTGTCGGCACCCAGGATCGTGCCGGCGGCGTTCCGGACGACTCCGTCTGCGACGACTGGCTCGATCGGCCCCGACGGCGCGACTGTGTCGAGGTGCGCGCAGAAGAAGATGGGGAGCCCGCCCCCGCCGTTGGTCCGTTCGATGCGGGCGAGGATGTTGCCGGAGCTCGACGAGACGCGCGGACCGGCACCATCCTCCTCAACCCGAAGGCCAAGATCGTGGAGGTAGCGGATGACCCTGTCGGCGACCTCTCGCTCGCTCCCAGGCGGGCTCGGCACGGCCGCGAGCTCGAGGAAGAGCGCGAGCACGTCCGGGGCCAGCCTCGGCTGCATGCCGGCGATTCTAGGCGACGGCCGCGGGGCGACTGCGAAGCCCGCCTCGTCCGGACGCGTGTGGGCGAAGAGATCCAGCCTTGGCACAGGCCGGCACACACTCGTGCACATTCCGGCGCTAGGCTTGGAGTCGGGTTCGCGGGGGGCCGGGCCGGCCCGGCTCCCCACCCTGGGTGGGGGGTACGGGGTCTGGCCGAGCCGAACCCGCCCGAGCCTCCTCTTGGCATCGGCTCTGAGAACCCGTTTCAGAACGAAGCACCGTGCCGCCGGGCCACGCTGGGCGGCGCGATGCGGCGTCCTCGGTCGCGCCCATACCTGACTCGGTATGGAC
>JBGPNP010000060.1:0-10331 GCA_041487575.1 Gaiellaceae bacterium
CCCTCGGGCTTGAGGCCGTTGGACGCGGCGATCTGGGACTTGAGATAGGCCTCGGCGAAGGTCTGGCCGCGGCCCATCACCTCGCCGGTCGAGTGCATCTCGGGCCCCAGCGTCGTGTCCGAGCCGGGGAACTTTGCGAATGGCAGTACCGTCTCCTTCACGGCGTAGGGCACGAGCGGGGTCAAGGGGATGCTGGCCGGATCGAGCCGCTCGCCCAGCATCAGCCGCGTCGCCAGCTTCGCCAGCGGAACGCCGATCGCCTTGCTGACGAAGGGGACGGTGCGCGAGGCGCGCGGGTTGACCTCGATCAGGTAGACGGTGCCTTGCCGCACGGCGAACTGGGCGTTCATCAGGCCCACCACCTTCAGCTCCAGGGCCAGCGCGATCGACTGGCGGGCGATCTCGGCCTGGATCTCGGGCAGCAGGCTGTGGGGCGGAAGCGAGCACGCGCTGTCGCCGGAATGGACGCCGGCCAGCTCGATGTGCTCCATGATCCCGGCCACGACCGCGACCTTCCCGTCGCAGAGCACGTCCACGTCCACCTCGGTCGCGGCGCCGAGGAACTTGTCCACCAGCACGGGATGGTCCGGCTCGGCCTTGAGCGCCTCGCGGAAGAAGGTCTCCAGGTTCTCCTCCTTGTGCACGATCTCCATCGCCCGCCCGCCCAGCACGTAGGAAGGCCGCACGATGATCGGGTAGCCGAGCTTGCGGGCCAGCGTGCGGGCCTCGTCCAAGGAGGTGGCGATGCCGTTGGGCGGCTGGTTCAGGTCGAGCTTGGTCACCAGTTCGGAGAAGCGCTTGCGGTCCTCGGTACGGTCGATGCTGTCGTAGGGCGTCCCGAGGATCGGCACGTTCGCCTCCTCCAGCGCCTGGGCCAGCTTCAGGGGCGTCTGGCCCCCGAGCTGGACGATCACGCCGCGCGGCTTCTCGACGTGCAAAATCTCCATCACGTCCTCGAACGTGACCGGCTCGAAGTAGAGGCGGTCGGAGACGTCGTAGTCGGTGCTGACGGTCTCGGGGTTGCAGTTGACCATGACCGTCTCGTACCCGAGCTCGCGGAGGGCCCGGGAGGCGTGGACGCAGCAGTAGTCGAACTCGATCCCCTGGCCGATCCGATTGGGCCCGGCACCGAGGATGACCACGGACGGCTTCTCGCCGCTCTCCTCGCGCCCCTGGCCGGCGGCGACGGAGCCGCCGCCTGGCGCACGGCGCGCGGAGTCGTCGGCCTCGCCCCAGGTCGAGTAGAGATAGTTCGAGCGGGCTTCGACCTCGGCCGCGCAGGAGTCGACGCGCCGGTATACGGGTCGCACCCCCGCCGCTCGCCTCCGCGCGCGCACCTCCCCCTCGCTCGTGTTCCATGCCACAGCCAGCTCTCGGTCTGACCATCCCGCCCGTTTCAGCCGCACCCACTCCTCAGGCGGCATTCCTCGATCAAGTGACTTGGAACACAAGGCCGCACGGGCCCGCTCGAGCTCCGCGAGGAACCAGGGGTGCACGCCGTCCGGGATGTCGTCAAGAGTTGCCCATGGCGTGCGGGCGCCTGCGTCGAGCTCGCGCGAGCGCATCGCCTTGAGGAAGGCCTCCGTGAACGTGCGGCCGATGCCCATCGTCTCCCCCACGCTCTTCATCTGCGTGCCGAGCGTCTCGTCGGCGCCGGGGAACTTCTCGAAGGCGAAGCGCGGGAACTTGACGACGACGTAGTCGAGCGTCGGCTCGAAGCTCGCGGGCGTCGTGCCGGTGAGGTCGTTCGGGATCTCGTCGAGCGTGTAGCCGACGGCAAGCTTGGCGGCGACCTTCGCGATCGGGTAGCCGGTCGCCTTCGAGGCGAGCGCCGACGAGCGCGAGACGCGCGGGTTCATCTCGATGACGCGAAGCTCGCCGGTCTCGCGCTCGCGCGCGAACTGGATGTTCGAGCCCCCGGTTTCGACGCCGACTGCGCGGATGACTTTCGCGGCGGCGTCGCGGAGCTCCTGATAGGCCTCGTCGGAGAGCGTCATCTGCGGTGCCACCGTGACCGAGTCGCCGGTGTGGACACCCATGGGGTCGAGGTTCTCGATCGAGCAGACGACGACGACGTTGTCGGCGCGGTCGCGCATCACCTCGAGCTCGAACTCGTCCCAGCCGCGCACGGACTCCTCAACGAGCACCTGCCCGATCGGGCTCTCCCTCAGCCCGATCTCCGTCTGCTGGCGGAGATCGGCTTCCGTCTCGACGAAGCCGCCGCCGTGGCCGCCGAGCGTGAAGGCGGGGCGGACGACCGCCGGCACCGCGACGCCTGCGAGCTGGTCGAGCGAGGTGACGATCCGGCTCGCCGGCACGCGCAGGCCGACCGACTCCATCGTCGCGCGGAAGAGCTCGCGGTCCTCGGCGCGGCGGATCGCGTCCACGCCGGCGCCGATCAGCTCGATCCCGAGCTCGTCGAGGACGCCCTCCTCCGCGAGGCGGACGGCGAGGTTGAGCGCCGTCTGGCCACCGAGCGTCGGCAGGAGCGCGTCCGGGCGCTCGCGGCGGAGGACGCTCGCGACACCCTCGACGTCGAGCGGCTCGATGTACGTGCGGTCCGCGAAGCCGGGGTCGGTCATGATCGTCGCCGGATTCGAGTTGACGACGATCGTCCGGTAGCCCTCGGCCCGCAGCACCTTGAGCGCCTGGCTCCCGGAGTAGTCGAACTCGCACGCTTGGCCGATGACGATCGGCCCAGCGCCGACGACACAGATCGAGTGGAGGTCAGGCCGCCGCGGCATCCGTGACTCTGCCGAGCTCCTCGACCCAGGCCGAGATGATCGGCCGGGCGTCGTGCGGGCCGGGGGCCGCCTCGGGGTGGAACTGGACGGAGCGGGCGCGCTCGCCCGGGAGCGCGAGCCCCTCGACGGTGCCGTCGTAGAGCGAGACGTGCGTCACCTCGGGGCCGTCCCCCCGGACCGCGAAGCCGTGGTTCTGGCTCGTGACCAGGACGCGGCTCGTCGCAAGGTCGAGCACCGGGTGGTTCGCGCCGCGGTGGCCGAAGGGGAGCTTGAAGCTCTCAAAGCCCGCGGCGAGGGCGAGGAGCTGGTGGCCGAGGCAGATGCCGAGGATCGGCACCCGGCCAAGGAGCTCCCGCACGACGGCGATCTCGTCCGTGAGGACGGCGGGGTCGCCCGGGCCGTTCGAGAGAAGGACGCCGTCCGGCCGCCAGGCGAGAACCGAGTCCGCGTCGGCGTCGTGAGGAAAGACCATGACGCACCCGCCGCTGGCGACGAGACGCCGCACGATCGAGCGTTTGCAGCCGTAGTCGAGGAGGGCGATCCGCGTGTCGCCGGCACCCACCGCGTACCTGCTGCGGGTCGAGACGCCGGCCACGAGGTCGCGCCCTTCCATCGCGGGCTGGGCCCGCACCTGCTCCAGCATCTCCTCGACGCGCGCTTCGCCTGCGGCCGCCGCTGCCCGCATCGCCCCTCCCTCGCGCAGCCGCAGGACGAGCGAGCGCGTGTCGACCTCGTCCAGGGCGACGACGCCCTGCCCGGCGAGCCAACGCGGCCACTCCTCCCCGGTCGCACGACGCATCAGGACGGCGCGGGCGTGGACGGCGCCCGACTCCCCCCGGTGCGAAGCGACCCCGTAGTTCCCGACCATCGGCGCCGTGAAGCAGACGAGCTGCTCGGCGAAGCTCGGGTCGGTGACGATCTCCTGGTAGCCGGTCATCGCGGTCGTGAAGACGGCCTCGCCGAAGGCGATCCCCGGCGCTCCCACCGACTGGCCCGGGAAGACCGAGCCGTCCTCGAGGACGAGGAAGCCCGTCACGCCGAGTAAGCCAGCCTTCCGTCCGCGACGGTCGCACGGACCCGCCCGCGCAGTGTCTCGCCGAGGAGCCACGAGTTCGCCGACTTCGAACGGAACCCGGCCTCGGTCACGACCCAGCTCTCCCCGAGGTCGAGGAGGACGAGGTTCGCCGGCGCGCCCACGGCGATCCGGGGCGCGTCGAGGCCGTAGATGCGCGCCGGGCCGGCGCTCATCCGCTCGAGCAGGGTCGCGAGCGGCAGCACCCCCGGCTCGACGAGGCGCGTGAAGAGGACGGAGAACGCCGTCTCGAGCCCGGTGACGCCGAAGGGCGCCGACTCGAACGGCACCTCCTTCTCGTGGCGCGCATGCGGCGCGTGGTCTGTCGCGATCGCCTCGATCGTGCCGTCGCGGAGCGCCTCGATGAGCGCGGCGCGGTCCTCCTCGGCGCGGAGCGGCGGGTTCATCTTCAGGTTCGGGTCGAGCGAGCGCACGGCCTCGTCGGTCAGGCAGAGGTGGTGCGGCGTGACCTCGCCCGTCCCCCGAACGCCCTCGTCCTGGGCGCGCCGCAGCGCCTCGACGGACTCGCGCGCGGACAGGTGGAGGAGATGGATCGGCCGGCCCTCGTAGGCCGCGACCGCGAGGTCCCGGCTGACCATGAGGCTCTCCGCGATCGACGGCCAGCCGCCGAAGCCGAGCTCGGCCGAGACGCGGCCCTCGTGCATCTGCCCGCCGCGCGTGAGGGTCGGCTCCTCCTCGTGGAGCGCGATCCGCCGGCCGGCGACCGCGACGTACTGGAGGGCGCGGCGCATGAGCCCCGGAGCGACGACCGGCTTCCCGTCGTCCGTGAACCCGGCTGCGCCGGCTTCGGCGAGCTCGACCATCTCCGTCAGCTCGCCGCCGGCCTGGCCCTTCGTGATCGCTGCGAAGAAGCCCACCGGCACCTCCGCCTCCGCTCTCGCCCGCTCGACGAGGGAGCCGAGGACAGCGGCCGAGTCGACGACGGGGTCGGTGTTCGGCATCGCGAGGATGGCGCAATAGCCGCCCGCGGCCGCCGCCCGTGTGCCGGAGACGAGGTCCTCCTCGTCCTCCCGCCCGGGCGTCCGCAGGTGGACGTGAGGGTCGACGAAGGCCGGGGCGAGCACGAGCCCGGCCGCCTCGAGGACGCGATGGCCGTTCGCGTCGAGCCGCTCGCCGATCTCCGAGATGACGCCCCCGTCGACCCGGACGTCGAGCACGGCGTCGATCCCCTCGCCTGGGTCGAGCACGCGTGCGCCGCGGATGACGAGATCGCTCTTCTCGCCGCTCTTCGCGTACAGCATCAAGCCACCTCCTGGATCGCAGCGACCTTCTCCTCGACCGGCGCGTGCGCGAGGAGGTCGTAGAGAACGGCCATGCGCATCACGAGCCCGCTCCGCACCTGGCGCTCGATCAGCGCGTCGGGCGAATCGGCGACAGCCGAGTCGATCTCGACGCCTCGGTTCATCGGCCCCGGGTGCATGACCTTCTGGCCGGGCCGGAGCCGCGCGGGCGTCACCCCCCAGCGCTCCGCGTACTCGCGCAGGCTCGGGACGTAGTTCTCGCCCTCGAGCATCCGCTCGCTTTGCATCCGCAGGACGTAGACGACGTCGGCGTCGCGGATCGCCCCGATGTCGTAGGAGACCTCGCAGCCCATCGCCTCGATCCCGCGCGGGATGAGCGGCGGCGGCCCGACGAGCGTCACCTTCGCGCCCATGAGCGCGAGGGCCTGGATATTCGAGCGCGCGACCCGGGAGTGGAGGACGTCGCCGACGATGGCGACGTGGAGCCCCTCGATCCCACCGAACTCCTCGTCGATCGTGTAGAGGTCGAGGAGCGCCTGCGTCGGGTGCTGGTGCTTCCCGTCGCCTGCGTTGACGACGTGCGCCTGCGTGAAGCGGGCGACGAGGTGGGGAGCGCCGATCTCCGGGTGACGGATGACGATCACATCGGGGTCGTAGGCGGCAAGCGTTAGCGCGGTGTCCTTCAGGGACTCGACCTTGTCCACCGCGGAGCCGGCGGCCTTGATCGACATGACGTCGGCGGAAAGGCGCTTCGCGGCCAACTCGAAGCTCGAGGACGTCCGCGTCGACGACTCGAAGAAGAGGTTCACGACGGTGCGCCCCTTGAGGGTCGGCAGCTTCTTCACCTCGCGCTCGAGCGTGCGCGCGAAGGCGCGGGCGAGCGAGAGCAGGCGCTCCACGTCGTCGCGCGTGAGGTCGGCGATCGAGATCAGGTGGCGGCGAGGGGGTCGCTCCGGCGGCAGGAGCTCCTCACGGATGAAGGGGCGAACGTCGGCCATCTCTCACCTCTCAGGGGACGGGACGAGGAGAACACGGTCGATCTCGTCGACCTCGACGAGCTGCACCTGGATGCGCTCGCTCTTCGCGGTCGGCAGGTTCTTGCCGACGTAGTCGGGACGGATGGGAAGCTCGCGGTGCCCGCGGTCGACGAGCACGGCGAGCTGGACGCGCGCCGGCCGGCCGAACGAGAAGAGCGTCTCGATGGCGGCCCGGATCGTGCGCCCGGTGTAGAGGACGTCGTCGACGAGGACGCAGGTCACGCCCTCGATCGGGAAGTCGAGCTTCGTCGCCTTGACGACCGGCTGCGGCGGGACCGCCTGCCCGGGCCCGCGGACGTGGAGGTCGTCGCGGTGGAAGGTGATGTCGAGCGTGCCGAGGGCGACCTCGCGGCCGGTGAAGTCGGCGATCCGCCGGCGGAGCCGTTGCGCGAGCGGGACGCCGCGCGTGTGGATTCCCACGAGGGCGACGGTGTCGAGATCGGGATTGCGCTCGACGATCTCGTGGGCGATCCGGGACAGGGTCCGGGTCAGCGCCTCCGCGTCGAGCAGGAGCTTCGCCGTCTCTTCGGCAGCAGTCACCAGCGTCTCCTTTCCGGCCTCACGGGACCGGGTTAAAGGGTCGGGCGGAGCCTAGCGGACCCGGGCGGACGGAAGGGCGGCCAGGTGCCCCCACGGTCTCATGAGCGGGCGAGGAGCGCTTTGTGAAGATCCTGCGTGGCGCGGGTCGGCGCGATGCCGAGCTCGTCACGGAGGAGGCGGCGCAGACGGTCGTAGACGACGAGCGCCTCGGCGGCCTCGCCTCGCGCCGCGAGCGCCTCCATGAGGAAGCGGTAGCCGCTCTCGCGGAACGGGGCGACCTCGATGAGCGATCGGGCCGACCTCTCGGTCGCCGCGAGCTCGGGGCCCTCGAGACCGAGCCCTGCCGCGGCCACGCACTCGAGCGCGCGCAAGCGGAGGTCCTCGAGAGCGCGTCGCCGCCCGTCGATCCAGGGCGCTGCAGCGCCGGGGAGGAACGGCCGGTTGGACACGTTGAGCGCCACCCGAGCCGGCGCCCAGGCACCCACCCACTCGCCGAGGGCGACGCACGACTCGGCGCGGTGAATTGCCTCGAACGCGGCCTCGACGTCGACCCAGGCTCCCGCCGGAAGGAGGAGGCGAAGCTCACGCTTTCCCTCGAGAACGCCTGGGCCGAGCGCTGCTCGGAGCTTCGAGAGGAGGGCGCTCAGCGAGGCGTCCGCGGCCGGAGGCGCGATCTCGCCCCAGAGTGTCTCGACGAGCTCCCCCCGACCTGCGAGGCGCAGGCGGTGGACGACGAGGTAGGCGAAGAGCATGCGGCCCTGGCGCCCGGACAGCTCGCCTTCGACCCGCCGTCCTTCGAGCTCGACGACGAGGCGGCCGCAAAGCTGGATACGCGTCGACGGGCTCGCCAAGGTTTCGCCAAGGTATCTCCAAGCCGGAGGGCCGACAATGGCGGCGACAACGAACGGGAGGATTCATGGCGAAGCTCATCAACTGCGAGTGCGGCGCCGTCGTCCGCGGCGAGACCGACGACGAGCTGGTCGCGAACGCCGAGGCTCACATTAGCCGGCACCACCCGGACCTCGCCGGCAAGCTCAGCCGTGAGGACATTCTCGGCATGTCCGAGGAGGCGTAGGTGGCGAAGGTCCTGATCCATCTGGTGAGCGGGCCGGAGCATCCAACGAGGGCGGCCCTCGCCCTCCTCGTCGCGAGGACGGCTGTCTCCGAGGGCCACAACGTCAGCGTCTTCCTCGCCGGCGACGCCGTGCAGCTTGCCCGGCCGGAGACGGCTGCGGTCGTCCACGGCGTCGGGACCGGCTCGTTCGCCGAGAGCTGGGACGCGCTCGCCGCGGCGGGCGTTCCTATCTACCTCTCGGGGATGTCGAGCAAGGCCCGCGGCCTGGGCGGAGATGCCGTGGAAGGACGGGCGGAGCTTGCGCCGCCCCAGAAGCTCGTCGAGCTCGCGGTCTGGGCCGACACGACGATCACGTACTAGTAGTACGGCGCACTAGCCGGGCTCCCCGGAGCGGTTGGCGACGACGATTGCCCACTCGAGCGCGTACTCGACCTCGGCGGGCAGCTCGCGCTCGGCCCGCTCGAGGCCTGCGCGAAACTCTTCCTCTGGGACGAGCTGGAGTGTGGAGATGAAGCGGCCGCGGAGGCGCTCGAGCGCGTCCTCGCGCGTCGTCCGGCGCACCTGCGTGAGCGGTCGCATCGACACCCGGGAGAAGCCGGCGGCTCGGAGCTCGTCGGCGAGTACGGCCGGCTCCGGGAAGCGAGCGCGGTCGATCTCGGAGATGGACGGAAACCACGGGTTCAGCCAGAAGCGCTCGAAGTGCTCCAGCCGGAAAGTGGCGATCACGGCCCGTCCGCCCGGGTCGAGCACGCGCGCGACCTCGGGGAGCGCACGCGTGCGGTCGACGAGGTGGACGACGAGGCGGAGCACCGCGCGCTCGAACCAGCCGTCCTTGAAGGGGAGCGCCTCGGCGGGCGCACGCTTGAAGGCGGCGAGCCTGCCTGCCCGCGCCCTCGCTTCGGCGAGCATCTCCTCGGAGGGGTCGACGCCCCACACGCGCGAGCCGAGCTCGGCGAGCGCGACTGTCAGCCTCCCGGTGCCGCAGCCGACGTCGAGGACGCGCCGGCCGGCGAGGTCGCCTTCGCGGACGAGCGCCTCGAGCAGCTCGAGCCAGCTCTCGTCGGCCGGGCGCAGCCGGTCGTAGCTGGACGCCAGGCGCCCGAAGTCGGGCCCGGCCGGAGCCAGGCTAATCCCCGGTCAGCTCGTCCGGGTCGGTCATGGACTCGATGGCGTGCTGGGCAGCCTCGAGCCAGTCCTCGGGGACGAGCACCTTCTGGGGGCTATCGTCGAGCGCTCTCGGATGGTGGTCGACCGCCGCCTCGAGCTCCGACGGGATCCCGGCGGACTCCAGGATCGTCTGGATCTCCTCCGCCTCCGTGAGGTCGCCCGCGATCGCTACTTGAACCATCCCCGCCATGGGTCTCGGCCTCCTCCCGGCTCCCCAGCGCGCCGCCCTTGACAAGCCTCGGGCCGCCGCGCTCCGGGAAGCGGACATCGATGATATCGAAGTCCTTCGGCACGACCGTCTCCGGGAAGACCGCCCGCGCCTCCCGCACGATCTCGGGGCCGAAGTAGCGGTTCGAGAGATGGGTGAGGACGAGCATCCGCACCGCCGCAACCCTCGCGAGCTCGGCCGCCTCGGCCGCGGTCGAGTGGCCGGTCTCGTGCGCGCGCTCGCGCTCCTCCTCGGCGAAGGTCGCGTCGTGCACGAGGACGTCCGCCTCGTTCGCCGCCTCGAGCACCGAGCGCGCCGGGCGCGTGTCGCCGGAGAGGACGACCTTCCGCCCGGGCCTCGGAGGGCCGAGCACCTGCCCCGGGCGAACGGTTCCGCCGGCCGCTTGCACGGCTTCGCCGCGCTGGAGGGCGCCGAAGAGCGGCCCCTCCGGGACCCCGAGCGCCCTCGCCGCCTCGACGTCGAAGCGTCCCGGCCGCGGCTCCTCGACGAGCGCGTAGCCCTGGCCGCGAGCGCCGTGGTCGACCTCGAAGGGCACGATGCGATAGTCGCCCCGCCCGAGTTCCTCGCCCGGTCGCAGCTCGACGAGCTGGAGCGGGAAGCTCAGCTTGCCGAAGATCCGCTGGAGCGAGCCGAAGAGGTCGCGCAGGCCGGGCGGCCCGTAGACGGTCATCGGGAGCTCACGGCCCCGCAGCGTGAACGTCTTCAGCATCCCCGGAAGCCCAAGATAGTGGTCGGCGTGGTAGTGCGTGATGAAGACCTCGGGCAGCTCGACGAGGCCGATGCCGGAGCGCAGGAGCTGCCGCTGCGTCCCCTCACCGCAGTCCACGAGCATCCGTTCGCCGCCGCGGCGGATCAGCGTCGCCGCCGGCCCGCGCCGCGCCGTCGGCACCGAGCCTGACGTCCCGAGGAAGACTACGTCGAGGTCCACACGGCAAGTCTAGGGCGAGGAGACCGCGGCAGCCCGTCGGCGGGCTCCGCTGGCGAGGCCGCTAGCCGGGGAGCGTGAGCACGGTGCCCGGCTGGAGCGAGCCGGGATCGTCCAGCCCATTCCGCTCGCGGATCCGCCAGACGGCCTTGCGGACGTCGCCGCCGTAGTGCTCCGCGGCGATCACCCAGAGCGTGTCCCCGGGCCTCACGACGTACCGCGCCTCCGGGGCCGCCCCGCTCGACGGCCGCGCTGCCCCCAACGCGGCGAGGAGGAGTGC
>JBGPNP010000061.1:0-10237 GCA_041487575.1 Gaiellaceae bacterium
CAGCTCGAGCGGTACGCTGCGCTCGGGGTGGCCGGCATCTCGATTGGCTCGAACGACCTGACGCAGCTCATGCTCGGAGCGGACCGCGACTCCGAGCTCCTCGCCGAGCTCTTCGACGAGCGCGACGCCGCCGTCGTCGCCTACCTCGAGGAGCTGATCCCGAAGGCCCGCGCGCTCGGCCTGAAGACGTCGATCTGCGGTCAGGCGCCCTCCGTCCATGCCGAGTACGCCGAGCTGCTCGTCCGCGCCGGCATCGACGCGATCTCGGTCAGCCTCGACGTCGTCGACCGCACGCGGCGGCTTGTCGCGGCCGCCGAGCAGCGGGTGCTGCTCGGGGCCGCCCGGGCTGCCGGTGGTCTCGGATAGGAGCGTCGTGCAGCGCCTCGCCGTCATCGTCCGTCTCAGGGAAGGCGCCCATGAGCGGGCGGCCCAGCTCCTCGCCCAGGGCCCACCGTTCGACCTCGTCGACGGCGAGTTCGAACGGCACGCCGTCTACCTCTCCGAGCGTGAGGTCGTCTTCGTCTTCGAAGGCCCGGAGGCGGAGTGGCGGCTCGACGACCTCACGAGCGACTTCTTCCATCCCGCGCTCCAGGATGCGCTCGAAGACTGGCGGCCGCTCGTCGAGGGCGATCCGCGCATCGCCGGTGTGGCGTACTTCTGGGAGCGTGGTGTGGCGACTGGTGACACGTAGCGCGAAGCACGTGTTGCCCGGTCTCGATCGCCGCTTCGAGGCGGTGATCTTCGACTGGGACGGGACGGCGGTGCCCGACCGACAGGCGAGCGCAGGCCGGCTCAGAGCCGTCGTCGAGCGCCTCTGCGAGCTCGGCTTCGATTTGGCCGTCGTGAGCGGCACGCACGTCGGGAATGTCGACAGCCAGCTTCGCGCCCGTCCCGGGGGGCCGGGCCGCCTCCACCTACTCCTCAACCGCGGCTCCGAGGTGTTCGTCGTCGACGAGGCCGGCCCTCGCCTCACCTACCGCCGCGAGGCAACGCCCGAGGAGGACGCGGCGCTGACAGCCGCAGCCGAGCTCGTGGCGGCGCGGCTCGCGGAGCGCGGGCTGCGGACAGAGATCGTCTCGGCGCGGCTGAACCGCCGGAAGATCGACCTGATCCCGGAGCCGGCCTGGGCCGATCCCCTCAAGGCGCGCATCGCCGAGCTCCTCGTCGCAGTCGAGGCAAGGCTGAGCCGGGCGGGCCTCGCAGGCTTGCGGGAGGCCGTCGAGCTCGCGCAGACAGCGGCGGAGGAGGCCGGCCTCGCCGATCCTCGTGTGACGAGCGACGTCAAGCACGTCGAGATCGGGCTCACCGACAAGTCGGACTCGGCCCGCTGGATCCTCCGCGATCTCTGGGCTCGCGGGATCGGGCCCGGCCTCGTTCTCGTCGCGGGCGACGAGATGGGCTCCCTGGGCGGGCTAGCCGGCAGTGATTCCTTCCTCCTCGTCTCGGAGGCCGCGCGGGCGACCGCCGTCTCGGTCGGGGTCGAGCCGGGCGGGGTCCCCGAGGGCGTGCTCGCGCTCGGCGACGGCCCGCCTGCCTTCCTCGGCCTCCTCCGCGACCAGCTCCGGAGGCGGGAGGGGCTCGAGCTGCCTCGGGTCGACGAGGCTCCGGGCTGGACGCTTTCCGTCGAGGGGCTCGATCCCCACCTCGAGCGCGTGCACGAAGCTCTCCTGACGCTTGCCGACGGCCGCATCGGCACGAGCGGGATCCCGGTCGCGGCGCACCCGGCGATCACGCCCGGCGTCCTGGCCGCCGGCGTCTACGCCGGGGAGGGGGCCGGCACCCAGCTCCTCCCGTGCCCGATCTGGAACCTGCTCCCCTGCGAGGTCGAGGCGTCCGGCGGCCTCCGTCGCGTCCTCGACCTCAGGACGGGCGTCCAGCGGCAGGAGCTCGAGCTGAGCGCAGGCCCCCTTTCGGGGCTTCTCTTCTCGTCCCTCGCGCGGCCCGGGACGGCGGTGTTGCGCGCGTGCGGGCCCGGGACCGTCCCCGACGGGGACTCGCGCCTCGTTCCGCCCCCGGGCGGGCCGGAGACCGAAGTGGGGGAGACGGACGGTCGCAGATGGATGCGCGTGGCCGCCTCGTCCCCCGGAGTCGTCGCAGCCGTGGGAGAACGCCGCACGGAAGGGTCATCCGACGGGATGCTCGAGCGCCTCACGACGTACCTTCCGGGCCCGACGCGAGCCCCGTCTCCCCGGGTGGCCCGGCGACGGCTCGGCGACGCCGAGAAGCAGGGCTTCGATCGCCTCCTCGTCGAGCAACGGCGCGCCTGGGCGGAGCGCTGGGAAGCGGCGGACATCGTCATCGAGGGAGACCCGGAGCTGCAGCTGGCCGTCCGGCTCGCCCTCTTCCACCTCATGGCCTCGGCTGCGACCTCGGGCGAGGCCGCCGTCGGCGCGCGCGGGCTCACCGGCCCGGGCTACCGCGGCCACGTCTTCTGGGACGCCGACGTGTTCGTCCTGCCGTTCCTCGCAGCTACCCATCCGCCCGCCGCCCGGGCCATGCTCGAGTATCGGTTCCGGCGTCTCGACGCCGCGCGCGGGGCGGCGCAGGCGGCCGGGAAGGAGGGCGCCCGCTTTCCGTGGGAGTCGGCCGGGAGCGGGTTCGACGTCACGCCGTCGTCGGCGCTCGACCGGACCGGTCGGCTGAGTCCGATCCTGACGGGGGCGCTCGAGGAGCACGTCACCGCCGACGTCGCCTGGGCGGTCGCCTGCTATGCGGCCTGGACGGGGGACCGGCGCTTCGCCTCCGGTCCCGGCCGCGAGCTCCTCGTGGAAACGGCCCGCTACTGGGCGTCGCGCATCCGTCTCGACGGCGACGGGCGCGGTCACATCGACGGGGTCATCGGGCCGGACGAGTACCACGAGGAGGTCGACGACAACGCCTTCACGAACGTCATGGCCCGCTGGAACCTGCGCCGGGCGGCTGAGGCCACTGCCGGCGCGTCTGCGGACGAGGAAGAGCGGCGGCGCTGGCTCGAGCTCGCCGACGGGCTCGTCGACGGCTACGACTCCGCCACCGGCCTGTACGAGCAGTTTGCCGGCTTCTTCGCCCTCGAGCCCCTCGTCATCCAGGAGGTGGCCCCGAAGAGGCCGATCGCGGCTGAGGCGCTCCTCGGCCGCGACCGGGTCAGCTCGGCCCAGGTGGTCAAGCAAGCGGACGTCCTCATGCTCCACCAGCTCGTGCCGGACGAGGTGGTGCCGGGCTCGCTCGTCCCGAACCTGCTCTTCTACGAGCCGCGCACTGCGCACGGGAGCTCGCTCTCTCCGGGCGTACACGCCGCGCTCTTCGCCCGCGCGGGCCGTCTCGACCGGGCCCTCGAGCTCCTGCGCCTGACGAGCCGGATCGACCTCGACGATCTGACAGGGACGACGGCGGGAGGCCTCCATCTGGCCGCCATGGGGAGCCTCTGGCAGGCCCTCGTCTTCGGCTTCCTTGGGCTGAGGCCGGACGGTCGGCTTCTCCGGCTCGATCCGCTCCTGCCCGAGGAGTGGCGGAGCCTCGAGGCGAGGGTACGGTTCCGGGGGAGGAGGATCCGAATCAGGGTCGCGCGAGGCAGCGTCTCGGTGTTCGCCGAGGCTCCGGTGGGGGTCGGCGTGGGAGACGCGCTTGCGGCGGCCGGGCCGTCGGGCGCCGGGTTCAGGCTGCGGAGCGGGGGCTGGGAGGCGGTGAGCGGGTGACGAAGGTGATCGCCGCCATCGACTCGAGCGCGGCGGCGCGGCCCGTCCTCGCAGCCGCGGCTGCGATCGGCGGGCTTCTCGACGCCGAAGTGGAGGCGCTACACGTGCGCGAGGACGGCGACCGTGCCCCTCGGGCGCAGGCCCAGGCGGCGGGGCTGAGCCTTCGGACGATCGCCGGGCCGACCGTAGCCGGAATCGTCCGTGCGGCGAGACCGGAAGACGTCGTCGCAGTCGTCCTAGGGGCGCGGGGCACGCCGGGCGGACGCCGGCCGGCCGGGCGGACGGCGCTCGAGGTCATCACGGCGCTCGGGAAACCGCTCGTCATCGTTCCTCCGAGCGCCGCGCGGCCCGACCGGCTGCTGCGCATTCTCGTCCCTCTCGACGGCACGAAGGAGACTGCGGAGGCCCTTCAGGGCACCATCACGTTGGCCCGCGGCCGCGAGCTCGAGGTTGTCGTGCTCCACGTCCACGACGAGGCCTCGCTCCCGCCGTTCGAGGACCAGCCCCAGCACGAGACGGAAACGTGGGCACGGGAGTTTCTCGCCCGCCACTGCCCGTGCCCCCCGGAGGAGCTCCGCCTCGAGCTCCGCATCGGGAGCCCACCCGACTACGTCGTCCGGGTCGCCCGCGAGGCCGACGTCGACCTCGTCGCGCTCGGCTGGTCGCAGGATCTCTCGCCCGGCCGGGCTGCAGTCGTCCGCGCGACGCTCGCGCGGAGCCCCGTCCCCGTCCTCCTCATCCCTTCCCGCCGGCGCTGAAGTAGCTGCTAGGGGCCGGGCGCGACTCCGGTCGAAGCCGGGACCGCGAGCCGGACGTGTACGGGCACGTCGAGCGCCATAGCGACGATGCAGAGCTCCTCGGCCCGCCGCGCCGCCTCTACAGCGGCCTGGCGCGATTCCTCGTCCGTGCCCAGCTCGACCTCGAGCTCGATCGCGACGAAGCCGAAGCGCCCGTCGGCGCGCTTCTCGACGTGGCCGACGCCCCGCACGTCGAGGGCGCGCAGCGGCACGTCGCGCCGCTCGGCGATCGCCGCGAGCGTGACCGCGTAGCATGAGGCGGTCGCGGTGACGAGGAGCTCCTCCGGGCTCCAGATGCCCTCGACGCCGCCGCGGAACTCGGGCGGGGTCGCCACGTCGAGGTCGGGCTTGCCGGGCGCCGAGCTGCGCGTGACGTGCCCCCCGAGCCAGTGGACGCTGACGGGAAATCGGAACGACTTGACGATGCTCATGGGTCAATCTCACTCCCGAGCGCAGCGAAGGGGCAAACCAAGACCCGCGAAAAATGCGGAGCATTTTTCGCGGATAGGGTCATCGGACATCTTCGGCCTCGTTCGCGAGCAGTCGCTCGGCAAGAGCGAAGCGTACGAGCTCGGCGCGGGTGGTCAGGCGCAGCTTGCTCATGATGTGCGACCGGTGTGACTCGGCTGTCCGCACGGAGATGGAGAGCATCTGCGCGATCTCCTGGTTCGTGTGTCCGAGCGCCAGCAGCCGCAGCACCTCGCGCTCGCGGGCGGAGAGGACGTCCCCGTCCTCCGGCTCCGGGACTTCAGAAGCTGCGAGCCGGGCGCCGAGCGCCGGGTGCACGTAGCGGTGCCCCGCGGCGACCTCCCGGATCGCCTGGACGACCTCGCGGTCGGCGGCTTCCTTGAGGACGTAGCCGCTCGCCCCCGCGGAGAAGGCCTCTCGGACGTAGCGCGGGTCGTCCTGCATCGAGAGGACGAGCACCTTCGTTCCGGGAGCCGCTTCGAGCACCGGCCGCGTCGCCTCGAGCCCGCTCATGCCCGGCATGACGACGTCCATGAGGACGACGTCGGGCCTGAGCTCGCCGGCGACCCGCACAGCCTCTCTCCCGTTCGCGGCCTCGCCGATGGGCTCCATGTCGCCCTCGGCCAGAAGCAGGAGCTTGAGCCCGGCCCGCACGACCGCGTGGTCGTCGACGATGAGCACACGAAGTGGCTCTACCACGCCGTAAGCATGTCCCGTGGATAGCGACCTGACATCGGGAAATACCCTTCTGCGGCGATCCGTACTTCCTACGGATCGCACGGCGGGCTTCGAGCGTGCGGAAAACCCGAAGCGAATTCCCGCGCCGTCAGCGATTGCGGCCGGGCTCGGGTCCGGCGCCTTCCGCTTGGAGCCTCGCCCGCGATGCGCGGAGGCGAGGCACTGCCTCGCCTCCGCCGACGGTGACTGGACGCGCTTACGCCTTGCCGATCGCAATCTTCTTCGGCTTCGGCTCCGGCGCCTTGAAGACGTGGATCTCGAGCAGCCCCTTCTTGAAGGTCGCCTTCACCTTCTCGGGGTCGGCCTCGACCGGGAGCTCGAAGCGGCGCTCGAACGTCTTCTCGAGGCGCTCGTGGAGACGGTAGGTCTTCTCCTTCTCCTCCTTCGTCTCCATGCGCTCGCCCTTGACGCGGAGCGTGTGGTCGATGACCTCGATCGCGAGCTCCTTCTCCTCGTAGCCCGGAACTTCGAGCTCGACGACGTACTCCTGCGGCGTCTCGTAGACGTCCGCCGCGGGGAGCAGCGCCGGCGCGAAGCCCGTGTCCTCGAAGAAGCGACGCATCCTGCGCTCCATCGCGTCGAGCTCGCGGAAGGGCGTCCACCGGATGACCTCCATCACCCCTCCTTTCCTATGAATTGCGTCCATGATCCGCCTCGGGCGCCGCGCGCGCATCGGGGCGCCCGCCGATCTTTGCATCCGGGAGAACTACGGACTTTCCGGCCCCGGAATCAGGGCGCTCGCGGATGCCCTCTCGGCGCTGGCGCGCGACGATGTCGGCGTGCCAGACTCGAGATACGCAGCGCCCATGGGAACGGAAGTTGCTCGTGCTCCGCTCTTCGAGGACCGGCGTGACGCCGGCCGCCGGCTCGCGCGCGCTCTCGCGGGCGCCGAGGCGGATCTCGTCGTCGGGCTCGCCCGCGGCGGCGTCGCCGTCGCTGCCGAGGTGGCGCACGAGCTCGGCGTCGAGCTGGACGTGCTCGCCGTCCGGAAGGTTGGCCACCCGTGGCAGCCCGAGTATGCGATCGGCGCTGTGACGCCGGGCGGCGGCGTTTACGTCCGGAGCTATGACGGGCTCGGGCGCGAGGAGGTGGCGGAGGTCGCCCGCCGCGCCCAGGTGCACGCCGAGGAGCTCGACCGGCTGCTCCACGAGCGGCGTCCTGCAGTCGACCCAGCCGGGAAGGCCTGTCTCCTCGTCGACGACGGGCTCGCGACCGGGGCGACGATGATCGCGGCTGCCCGCTGGGCGCGCGCCCGCGGCGCGCGGCGCGTCACGGTCGCCGTGCCGGTGGCGCCGCCCGAGACGGTCGCTCTCCTCCAGCGCGAGGCGGACGCCGTCGTCTGCCTCGCAGCGCCCCTGTCGGTCGGGGCTGTCGGCTTCTGGTACGCCGATTTCGCCCAGGTGACGGACGCAGAGGTGCTCGCGCTCCTCGATGAGGTCGCGCTGGCCCGCGCCTGTGTCCGCCGCGAGCTCGCCGTTCGCGCAGATGGGGTCGAGCTCCCCGGGACGCTCATCGTCCCCCCCGGGGCGACCGGCGCCGTCCTCTTCGCCCACGGCAGCGGCTCGGGCCGGGCGAGCCCCCGGAACGTCGCCGTCGCCCGGGTCCTCGAGCAGGCCGGGCTCGCGACGTTCCTCTTCGACCTCCTGACGCCGGAGGAGGCCTTCGACCGCGCGAACGTCTTCGACATCCCGCTCCTCGCCGGCCGGCTCGAGGCGGCCACGCGCCGCTTGCGCGCCGAGCCCGAGGGGGCGGGCCTCGCGGTCGGCTACTTCGGCGCGAGCACGGGAGCCGCCGCTGCGCTCTGGGCCGCCGCCGGCCTCGGCGACGAGGTGCGCGCCGTCGTGTCCCGCGGCGGTCGCCCGGACCTCGCCACCGGGCGGCTCGGCGCGGTTCGGGCGCCGACGCTTCTCATCGTCGGCGCAGAGGATCGCGACGTGCTCGCCCTGAACCGTCGCGCGGCCGAGGAGCTCGGTTGCGAGCACGAGCTCGTCGTCGTTCCGGGCGCGAGCCACCTCTTCGAGGAGCCGGGCGCGCTCGAGCGGGTGGCCGAGCTCGCGCGGGCCTGGTTCTCCGCCCGCCTCCGGTGAGCTGACCTCGGCACGCTCTCGTCACGCTTTCGCGACGAAGTCGTCACACCCCGCGAGCGGCCGCGAGCCCGCTCTGCGAGCGGCGGCCGGCTCGGGGACATGTCCCGGGGTCTGACCCCCGGCCATGTCCCGCGGAGCCAGGCGAGAAGGGCATGTCTCACGCCTCGCGGGGACATGTTCCGGATGTGGCTCGGGGCTGAGCTCTCTGTGGACATGCTTACCCGCGAAGCCGCGCCGACCGACGTCGCGTTAGGGGCCGCGCCGCTACCTTCGCCGCCGCGGGCGGCGGATCTCCGCCTCCGCGTTCTCGCGGAGCGCGGAGAGCGCCTCGCTGAAGCACACCTCGTAACGCCCCGCGGGGAGGTCGGTTCGCTGCCCGGCGCAACGCTCGCGCGCCTCCGCGAGCGATCCCCCTCCGACGCGGCTCCCGCTCTCCATCGCCGCCCGCAGGAGCGGCGCCGCGCCCGCCGGCGGCTCCTCCGCCGCGAGCCCGACGACATCGCCGGTGAAGCGGCCGCCCTCGGAGACTCGGAAGACCTGCTTCGCACCGGGCCAGGTCGCCTTCCCCGCTGAGAGCTTGAGGACGGGCCGGCCGTCAAAGGCGACGAGCTTGTACGCCATGTCGAGGTAAGGAGCGTCGGCCGACGTCCCCATGCGGCTCCCGATGCCGAAGCCGCCGATCGGCGCCCCTGCGGCGAGGAGGCGGGCGATCTCGCCCTCGTCGAGGTTCCCGCTCGCGAAGATCATGACGTCGGCGAAGCCGGCGTCGTCGAGAATCGCCCGCACGCGTCTGCCGAGCTCGACAAGGTCGCCGGAGTCGAGCCGAACGCCGCGGAGCCGGTGGCCTCGCTCTGCGAGCTCCCGCGCGACACTCACCGCGAGCCGGGCGCCCTCGACCGTGTCGTACGTGTCGACGAGGAGGGTGCAGTCGTCGGGGTACGAGCGGGCGAAGGCGCGGAACGCCTCGAGCTCGTCGGCAAACGCCTGGACGTAGGAGTGCGCCATCGTCCCGGCGATCGGGATGCCGTAGAGCTTGCCCGCGAGGACGTCGCTCGTCGCGTCGAAGCCCGCGATCCAGCTCGAGCGGGCGGCTGCGAGGCCGGCGTCGCCGCCGTGCGTCCGGCGCAGGCCGAAGTCGACGAGCCTCCGGCCCTGGGCGACGTCGACCGAGCGCGCCGCCTTGCTCGCGAGCAGGGTGTGGAGATGGAACACGTTGAGGAGAACCGTCTCGACGATCTGCGCCTCGAGCACCGGGCCCTCGACCTCGGCAATGGGCTCCTGCGGGAAGAAGAGTGTCCCCTCGGGGAGCGCCCGCACGGCGCACGTGAAGCGGAAGCGCCGCAGCCGCTCGAGAAACGCCGGTGTGAAGAGCCGGGTGCCCTCGAGGTAGGCGAGGTCGTCCTCGGCGAACGAGAGCTCGTCGACGTAACGGAGAGCGTCCTCGAGCCCGGCGGCGACGAAGTAGCGCCACCCGTCCGGAAGCGTTCGGGCGAAGAGGCTGAAGGTCGCCGGCCGCTGGTCGATGCCCTCGTCGAGGTAGCTCTGGGCCATCGTCAGCTCGTAGAGGTCGACGAGGAGAGCCCGGCGAGCCATCGCGCAGGCGACTCTAGCTGGATCGCGGGCCGGCTCCACGCAGACAAATCTATCATTATATGGCGTTATGATTATACCTCGACGAACCGAACTCTGGCCGGCGGGTAGGTAGTTCCTACTGAGCGCGGTTCGGTGCCCTCGCCGATGCCCTCCGTCAGAGGCGGTCCCTACTCTCCGGCACATGCAGCAGCCCGAGGCCGACGTCTTTCCCGCGCGCGGGCTCGACGCCCTGCCGCCGGCCGAGATGGCGCGCAAGGCCGAGGACGTCGGCGTCGCCAAGGCCGGCATGGACGCCGCGAAGATCTTCGTGCTCGCCGTCCTCGCGGGCGCCTTCATCGCCATGGGCGCGATCTTTGCGACCACGACGATGGCCGGCGGCGAGGCTCTTCCCTACGGCGTGAAACGCCTACTCGGCGGAGTCACGTTCTCTCTCGGCCTCATCCTCGTCGTCGTCGCCGGCGCCGAGCTCTTCACCGGCAACGTCCTCGTCGTTATGGCCTGGGCGAGCCGCCGCGTCACGACCGCCCGGTTCGCCGCCAACCTGGTCCTCGTCTACCTGGGGAACCTCGTCGGCGCGCTCCTGACCGCAGTCCTCATGCTCGCGGCCAAGCAGTACACCTTCGGCGGCGGCGCCGTCGGGCGCGAGGCGCTCACGATCGCGGCCGCGAAGACCAATCTCGGCTTCGGGCAGGCGATCGCGCTCGGGATGTTCTGCAACGCCCTCGTCTGCCTCGCCGTCTGGCTCACGTACAGCGCGCGCACGACCACCGACCGGATCCTCGCCGTCATCCCGCCGATCGCCGCCTTCGTCGCGGCCGGCTTCGAGCATTCGGTCGCGAACATGTACTTCATCCCGATCGGCCTCCTCGTCAAGACGCAG
>JBGPNP010000062.1:0-10163 GCA_041487575.1 Gaiellaceae bacterium
CCGCCCGAGGCAGGTCTCGAGGTTGCGCCCGGTCTCGCCGAGCCGGGGCTCGATCTGGGCGACCCCGACGAGCATCGCAAGCCCGACTCTACCTGTTCAATAGCCGACTTCGAGGACGAGCGCGGCACCGCGGCGGAACTTCTCCGGCGCGAGAATCTCGACGCCGAGCCCATCGGCGATGCGGTTGATCGTGTCGAAGAGCGCGCAGACGTGGATCGCGTGGACGATGGCCTCGTCGCTCACTCCGGCGGCGCGGACGGCGGCCACGTCCTCGCCGCCCACCTCGGCCGGAACGAGCGTGAGCTTCTCGAGGAAACCGAGGGTCGCCCTGAGCCCGTCGCCCACCGGGGCGGCTCGCCAGTCCTCGAGCACCGCCTCCACAAGCTCCTCCTCCAGGGCGCCCGACGCGACCGCGCCGTGGAAGAGCGTTCAGAAGACGCACTGGTTGCGGCTGGACACGAAGGCCGCGAAGAGCTCCCGCTCGCCCGGGCTCCAGTCCGACGGCCCTCGCATGACGTCCTGCAGCGCCGCGGCATAGGGCCCGCCGAAGAGGTCGGAGCGGTAGAGAAGGGTGCGGTCGATGTCGTCGACGTGGCCGAGCTCCGCCTCGATCTGGGCCAGCGTTTCCCGCGCCTCGTGGCCGTGTCCGTTCGCGACCCGCGCGAGCCGCACGTCAGCCTGCCCCGGCCTCACGGACGGCCACGAGCCCGAGCTCGAGCCGCGCCATCCCCGCGCCGAGCGCGGCGCTCACGATCGCCTCGAAGACGAAGTCCTCCGAGTAGCCGGCCACGAGGAGTCCCTCGACGTCCGCGTCGGTGACCGCGTGGGCGCGCGTGGCGACCTTGTCCACGAACGTCGCGAGGCGCTCGGCCAGCCCGCCGGCGCCCCCGGCCGGTCCGGCAGTCAGCGCCCGGGCCCGCTCGTAAACCGCCCGCCGTAGAGAGGGATCGCTGTCGCCGGGCGCAGTCAGAACCGCCTCGACCACCGCGGCGGTCTTCTCGGCGAAGCGGCTCTCGGTCAGCGGCACGCGAGGAGTATGCAGGCCTCGCAATGCGAATGGAAGCGGCGCGCCCCTCGCTGTCGTAGGCTCCTGGACCGTGAAGCGCGTCCGCCTCTACTACGACGTCGTCTGTCCCTACTCGTACATGGAGTCCCGTGTCGCCGAGGCGGCAGAGGACGCGGGCGCCGTCGAGATCGAATGGCTCCCGCTCGAGCTGCGGCCGGCGCCGCGCCCGCTCCTCGAGCCCCGCGGCGACCACCTCCGCGTGGACTGGACGCGCAACGTCTACCGCCGGGCGCTCGCGCTCGGAATCGAGATCCACCTCCCCCGCTACCAGCCGCGCTCGACGCTCCCGCTCGCCGCATGCCTCTGGGCAGGCGAGCAGGGCGCGCTCCGTGCGTTCAAGCGGGTGCTCTACGAGGCGTTCTTCTGTGAGGGGGAGGACATCGCGACCGACGGCGAGATCGCGCGCGCCGCGGAGCGGGCCGGGCTCGACCCCTCAGGCACCGTCGAGGCCGCGTACTCGCCCGAACGGATCGAGCACCTCGCAGTGCTTCGCCGCGACGCGGAGGCGCTCGGCGTCCGCGGCGTGCCGACTCTCGTCGCCGAGGGCGGCGAGGTGCACTGGGGCATGGGCGGGATCGAGCGCCTGCTCCGCGGCGAGCCGCTCGTTCCGCGGAGCGGCTAGCTCGGCCGGCCCGGCGAGCTCATGCCGGCGACGGCCTCGATCCCCGGCGCCCAGAGGTTGTGGACCTCGCAGAAGACGACGTTCGGCCCGCCCGAGAGCTGGAACTCTTGCGCCATCGGAGCGAGGGTGGCGTCGCGGAACCGCTCGAAGTCCTCCTGCGACTCCCAGATGTCGATTATGCGCAGCCCCTCCGCCGTCGCGCCTGCCACATGGAAGAGAAGGCCGGGAGGCGGTTTCTCGGCCAGGTTGACCATCTCGGCAGCGTCGTCGTAGTTCTCCAGGGACATGCCCGGCCACAGCATCGACATCACGGTCGCCATCTCATCCTCCTCGAGGTCGGAGGCCCCGGACGGTCGCGGCTTCTGGTGAGGCTTGCAACGGGCCGCTACGCAACGACGCCGAGCCGCTCGAGTAGCGCTTCGGCGTCCGCGTCGATCTCGACCGGCCGGAGCCGCGCCTGGATCGGGTCAGGCGTCTTGAGCCCGTCGCCGGTGACGAGGAGGACGACGCGGTCCGACTCGCCGACGTCGCCGCGCCGGACGGCCTCCCGGAGCGCGCCGAGCGTGACCCCCGCCGCCGTCTCGCCAAAGATGCCGGTCGTCTCGGCGAGGAGGGCCATGTTCTGGCCGATCTCGTCCTCGGGGGTGACATACACAGCGCCGCCGGTGCCGCGCGCCGTCGCGGCGGCGAGATCGCCGTCGGCCGGGTTGCCGATCGCGAGCGAGCGGGCGATCGACTTCGGCCGGATCGGCGTGACGCGCCGCTCCTCCCAGAACGCGGTCGCGACCGGCGCGCAGCCCTCCGCCTGTCCTCCGATCTGGCGCGGCGGCGGGCCCTCGACGAGCCCGAGCCTCGCGAGCTGCCGGAAGCCCTCGCCCACCTTCGAGAAGAGCGAGCCCGACGCAATCGGCCCGGCGACGACGTCGGGGAGCTCCCAGCCGAGCTGCTCGGCGATCTCGAATGCGACCGTCTTCGAGCCCTCGGCGTAGTAGGAGCGCAGAGCGACGTTGACGAAGGCCCAGGGAAGCTCGAAGGAGAGCTCGACGGTGAGGCGCGAGCAGTCGTCGTACGTGCCGCGGACGGCGTAGATCGTCGCGCCGTAGACGGCCGTCGCGACGAGCTTCTCCGGCTCGAGGTCGGCCGGGCAGAAGACGGCGGCCTCGATCCCCTCGGCCGCCGCGCGCGCCGCCACGGCGTTCGCGAGGTTGCCCGTGGACGAGCACGCGATCGTGTCGAACCCGTGCTCGAGCGCCTTCTGGCAGGCGACGGCGACGACGCGGTCCTTGAAGGAGTGCGTCGGATTGGCCGTGTCGAGCTTGAGCAGGAGCTCTCCTACTCCCAGTGCCGCGGCAAGCCGCGGCGCCTGGACGAGTGGGGTCATACCCGGCGCGATCCTGGGCTCGGCGGGCGCGGCCACCGGCAAGAGCGCGGCGTAGCGCCAGATCGACCACGGCCCGGCCGCAATCGACTCGCGCGTGACCGTTCGGCCAAGCTCGTCCCAGTCGTAGACCGGGTCGAGGGGGCCGAAGCAGCGCGAGCACGTCCCGATCGGGTCCGTCGGGTACTCGGTCTCGCAGATACGACAGCGTAGGCTCGTGGCAGGCACTCGAATCTCCTTCGTCTCGCTCTCATCCTCCGAGCCCTGGCGGGCCCGGCCGGGTTTGGCACCTTGCTGTCTGGAGCAGGTTGCCGAGGCTTCACAGGGCCGGTTCCCTCAGCCTCTCTCGATGCGAGCGGGGCGGTGCCCGCTCATCACCGTGGAGTATAACCACGGCGTGGACTTGCGTCATCTGGTCGAAGCGGAGGCGCTCGCCGCGCGCCGCGCTCTGCCCGCGCTCACGGACGAGCGCGTGTCGGTGGCGCTGCGCGCGGCCGCAACCCTCGTCCGCGTGCGGCGCGACGAGATCCTCGCCGCCAACCGCGCGGACGTCGAGGGCGCGACCGGCCGGATCGACGAGGGGACGGTCGACCGCCTGCGCCTCGACGAGAAGCGTGTCGAGGCGCTCGCCTCACAGGTCGCCGGCATGGCCGACCTGCCCCCGCTCGAGCGCGACGCCGGCGAGCGGCTCCTCCCGAACGGCCTCCTCGTCCAGGAGCGGCGCATCCCGATCGGCGTCGTCGGAGCGAACTTCGAGGCCCGCCCCAACGTCGCGCTCGACGTCGCCGCGCAGCTCCTCAAGAGCCTGAACGCAGGCGTCCTGCGGACCGGAGGCGCCGCGCTCGGCACGGTGACCGTCCTCGTCGACTCGGTCCTCCGCCCCGCGCTCGAGAGCGCCGGGATCCCGTCCCGGGCGATCGGCCTCGTGCGCTCGCCCGACCGCGAAGGCGCGCGAGTCCTCGTCACGCTCCCGCACGCGATCCCGCTCGTGATCTTGCGCGGGAGCGGGCAGACCACGGCCGAGCTCGCCCGGCTCGCGGCCGAGCACGGGGTGCGGACGCTCGCCCACGCCGAAGGGGGCGGCGTCCTCTACGTCGACGCGGCCGCCGACCGGGAGAAGGCGCTCTTCCTACTCGACGCGAGCCTTGACCGCCTCGGCGTCTGCAACCGCCTCAATCTGCTGCTTGTGCACCGCGAAGCTCCGTTCCTCGGTGATCTCCTTTCCTACCTCGCCGATCGCGGCTTCGACGTCCGCGGAACCGAGCGGGTCGACGGAGCGACCGCGCGGCTCGACGTCCGGCTCGGGCATGAGTGGGCGAACGACGCCGCGCGGATCAAGACGGTGACGGTGGACGTCGTCGACTCGCTCGACGAGGCCGTGCGGCTCGCGAACGAGGAGACCTCGGGGCTCGCAGGGGGCATCGTCACCGAGGACGCGGAGGCGGCTGAGCGCTTCCTGGACGGCTATCGCGGCACGGCCGCGTTCTGGCACGCCCCGACGCGGTTCACTGACGGTTACGAGCTCACCGGAGCCCCAGAGACGGGGATCAACGTGGACTGGTCGCCGGGGCCGCGCGGGCCGGTCACGTACCGCGACCTCTGGCTACGGCAGTACCGCGTCATCGGCGACGGAACTCAGCGCCGATGACTCGCGCCCCTGGCCGCCCCTCGCTCCCGCCCGGCGAAGCCGGGCTCCGCGAGGGCCTGGCGCCGCCGGCGGCAGGATGCTGCGCGCACGGCGCTTGTCCGTGCTTCTATGCACTGCCCTGCGCGCCGCGCGCTTGCCTCCTTTGCCGGCGGCGCCCCAGGAACGCGAGTCGATGACCGTCGTCGTGAAGCTCGGCTCGAGCCTGATCGCGGGCCCGGGCGGCCGCGTCCGCGGCCGCCTCCTGCGCGACCGGGCGTGCGAGATCGCCGCCGTCGTCCGGGGCGGGGAGCCGATCGCGGTCGTCTCCTCCGGGGCGATCGCGCTCGGGCTCCCCTTCCTCGGGCTCGACCGCCGGCCGCGCTCGGTGCCCCGCCTCCAGGCTGCCTCCGCCCTGGGCCAGGCTCGCCTTCAGGCCGCATGGGAGCGCGCGCTCGCGCCGGAGGGCCTCCACGCGGCGCAGATCCTCCTCACGGCAAACGACGTGGCCGACCGCGGCGCTTACGTGAACGCACGAAACGCTCTCGAGGCGCTCTTCGCCCTCAAGGCAGTGCCCGTGATCAACGAGAATGATGCGACCGCGACGGACGAGATCACGTTCGGGGACAACGACGCGCTCGCCGCCCACGTCGCCCTGCTCGTGCGCGCCCGCCTGCTCGTCCTCCTCACCGAGGTCGAGGGCGTCTACACGCGGGCGCCGGGGACGCCCGGGGCAGAGCTCGTGACGGAAGGCGCGGCGATCAGGGGCGCCGACCTGGGCGACGCCTCCGCGCTCGGGAGCGGCGGCATGCGGAGCAAGGTGCTCGCCGCCGAGATGGCGGCCGCGGGCGGCATCCCCACCGTGATCGCGGGCGGAACGGGCCGCTCGGCCCTCGAGCCGATCCTCGCCGGCGAGCGGCGCGGGACGCGCTTTTCGCCAGCCGACCGCTCGCTTCCCGCGTACAAGCTCTGGCTCCGGTTCGGGAAGCCGGTTGCCGGCCGCCTCCACCTCGACGAGGGCGCTCGGACGGCCGTCGCCGAGGAAGGCCGAAGCCTCCTTGCGGTGGGCGTCGCCGCGTGCGAGGGCCGCTTCGAGGCCGGAGACGCGGTCGAGCTCGTCGGCCCGGACGGCGCGGCGTTCGGGAAGGGCATCGCGAGCGCCGCGGCTGGAGAGCTGGAGAGCCGTCCGCGCGGCCTCGAGGCGGTCCACCGCGACCGCCTCGTCCTGTACTGATCCGCCCGGGCGGCGCGGAAGGCGTCACACATCGGTGCACCTTTCGCGCAGCTTTCACCACATGCCAAATCGGTGCGTAAAGGCGCTTGGGAAGCGGGTTCGGGGTGCGGGACATGTCCAGGGGCCTGACCCCGGGGCATGCCCGCTCCGGCCAGATCCCGGGCATGCCCGCGGCGGCTAGGGGACCGGAGCCTGCTCTACCCGCCCTCGAGGACGCGGCCTCCCTCCCCGAGCCCGAGCCGCGCGTGCAGCCGCCGAAGCGGCCCCGGCGCCCACCAGTTCCAGCTCCCGAGGAGCTTCATGAGCGACGGGACGAGCAGCGCGCGCACGATCGAGGCGTCGATGAGGACGGCCGCAGCCGTCCCGAGCCCGAGCTCCTTGATGAAGACCAAGCGCGAGGTCGCGAACGCCCCGACTGCGACGCAGAAGAGGAGCGCGGCCGCCGTGACGATCCGGCCCGTGCGCTCGAGCCCGATCGCCACCGCCTCCGTGTCGTCGGCCCCCGCGTCGCGCGTCTCCTTGATTCGCGCGAGGAGGAAGACGCCGTAGTCGGTCGAGAGCCCGAACACAAGCGCGAAGAGGAGGATGGGCTGCGACATCTCGAGCGCCCCCTGGCTCGAGTAGCCGAGAAACCCCTGGAGTCGGCCGTCCTGGAAGACGAAGACGAGGAGCCCGAAGGCGGCTGAGAGCGTGAGCGCGTTCATGACGACCGCCTTGACCGGCAGGACGACGGAGCCGGTGAGGAGGAAGAGGACGAGGAGGGTCGCCGCGGCCGCGATCCCGAGCGCGAGCGGGAGGTGCCCACCCAGACTCGACTCGCGGTCGAGGAAGGCGGCCGTCTCGCCGCCAACCCGAACCGCGAACGGCGCCGGGAGAGCGCGAATAGAGCGCACGAGCCTCTGGCTCACACCGGAGAGGAAGGGCTCGCCGGAAACCACCGCGATCCGCCAGAGCCCCGGGCCGACGAGCAGCGGCCCGGAGACGGCCGCGGCGCCCGGGAGCTCGGCGAGCCGCCTCGTGTAGGCGCGGAGCTCCTGCTCCGCTCCAGGCGGAGCCTGGACGGCGAGGTAGATCGGCGTCGCCCTGTTGGGCGCGAACTCCTGCTGCAGGACGTCGTGCACCTGCCGGGCGCTCGCGCTCCGCGGCAGGACGCCGGCGTCCACCGAGGTGAACCGGATGCCGAGGGCTGGAAGCCCGAGCACGAGGAGGGCCGCCGCGCTCAGCGCCGCGACCCTGCCCGCCCGGCGCATGACGAAGCGAGAGAGCCGGTACCAGAAGCCCGCCTCCGCGGGCCTCGCGAGCGCGTCGCGCTGCCAGCGGCCCGGCGCGAGCGAGTTCACCCGCGTCCCGAGAAGGACGAGCACCGCGGGCAGGACGACGAGCGAGACGACCGCGCCGACGAGCGAGACGAGCACTCCCCCGATCCCCATCGAGTAGAGGAAGCGCTGCGGGAAGACGAGGAGCGAGGCGAGCGCGACGGCGACCGTGACCGCGCTGAACAGAACCGTCCGGCCCGCGGTCGCGAGCGTGCGGCGCACCGCCTCCTCCGGAGAAGCGCGCGCGAGCTCCTCTCGGAAGCGCGAGACGGTGAGGAGGCTCCAGTCGATGGCGAGCCCGAGCCCGAGCCCGGTGATGAGGTTGAGCGCGAAAATCGAGAGGTCGGTCGCGGCGGCGACGGCACGCAGGGCGAGGAATGCGGTGACGATGGTGGCCGCACCCACGAGCGGAGGCAGAAGCGCCGCCACGAGCCCGCGGAAGACCCAGAGCGAGAGGAGGAAGAGGATCGGGAAGGCGTAGATCTCGGCCCGCACGAGGTCCTGCTCGACGGTGTCCCCCACCTCGAAGTACGCGATTGCGGCGCCGCCCAGCTTCACGTCGTGACTCCCCTTGAACTCGCCGAGGAGCCGCCGGGCGGCCGCCTCGCGTTCGTCGTCGGGGAGCTGGCGGAAGAAGGCGAAGAGGTACGTCGAGCGCCGGTCCCGGGATACGAACGCGGGCTCGCCGGTGTCATAGAAGCTGACGACCCGTGCCACCGTCGGTTCAGCCGCGAGCCGCGAGGCGATGCGCTCGACCTTCGCCCGAGCCGAGGGGTCGCCCACCGGGCGGCCGAGCCGCACGAGCGCGACGAGCGACCGGTCCGGGTCGTATCCCGTGGCGTCGCCGATCTGGCGCGCCGCGAGGATGCTCTCCGACGAGGGGTCGTCGAACCCGAACGGCTTCAGCGAGGAGGCGACCCGCGCGCCGAAGACGGCCGAGACGGCGACGCACACGGACGCGACGGCGACGATCCCCCACGGCCGGCGGACCGCGAGGTCAGCGAGCGGCTCGAGCAAGTGCACCTCTTCCGCTCTGCGCTGCAAGCAAGGGCATCGCGGCAGTATCGCTCGACCAGGCACCCGAGAACGTGCGCGCGAACCTCGCGGCAAGCGACGCTGAGCCGCTTCCGGCGAGCCTGCTTGCGGCCCGCGCGAGCATCGCTGGACCGGACCTCGAGGCCGTGGTCGCTGGAGCCGCCGGCCGGCGGCGGCTCAGTGCGGTTTCGTGATCGCGCCCTCGCTCGCTGAAGACACGAGCGCGGCGTACTTCGCGAAGACGCCGCTCGTGTAGCGCGGCGGCGGCGGCGTCCAGTCGCGCAGGCGCGCGGCGATCTCGTCGTCGGAGAGCTCGACGTGGAGCTCGCGGCCCTCGACGTCGATCACGATCGTGTCGCCTTCCCTGACCGCGGCGATCGGCCCGCCCCGCACCGCCTCCGGGCAGATGTGCCCGACCATGAGGCCGTGCGTAGCCCCCGAGAAGCGGCCGTCGGTAATGAGGGCAACCGAGCTCCCGAGGCCCTCGCCGATGAGCGCAGCGGTGATCTGGAGCATCTCGCGCATCCCCGGCCCACCTGCGGGCCCCTCGTAGCGGATGACGACAACGTCGCCCTCGTGAATCTTCCCCGCCTTCACGGCGGCGTAGCACTCCTCCTCGGAGTCGTAGACCCGCGCCGGCCCGCGATGGTGGTAGCTCTCGCGGCCGGAGAGCTTCACGACGCACCCCTCCGGAGCGAGGTTCCCCCGCAGGACGGCGAGGCCCCCGGTCGGCTTGAGCGGCTTCTCGATCGTCAGGATGACGTCCTGGCCGGGCCGCTCCTGCACGGCGGCGGCCGCCTCGGCCAGGGTCCGACCGTCGACGTTCGGCGCGTCGCCGTGCACGAGCCCCTTCTTCAGGAGCTCGCGGGCGACGAGGCCGATCCCGCCCGCCGCGTAGACGTCCGTGGCGACGTAGCGACCGCTCGGCTTCAGGTCGGCGAGGACAGGGGTCCGCGCGGCGATCTCGTCGAAGTCGTCGAGCTCGAACGGGATGCCGAACTCGCGCGCGAACGCGAGGATGTGGAGGATCCCGTTCGTCGAGCCGCCGGTGGCGACGACCGCGGCAGCCGCGTTCTCGAGCGCCGCGCGGGTGATGATCTGCGAGGGGCGCACGTCCTTGCGGACGAGCTCCATGACGAGCCGGCCGGCCTGCTCGCACGCCTCCTCCTTCGCCTTCGCGAGCGCAGGGATCGCGTTCAGGCCCGCGGGGCTGATGCCGAGGAACTCGAGCACGTTGGACATCGTGTTGGCCGTGAACTGGCCGCCGCACGCGCCCGCCCCCGGACAGGCGACGCTCTCGAGCTCGTGGAGCTCGGCGGCGTCGATCTTCCCGACCGCGTAGGCGCCGATCGCCTCGTAGACGTCCTGGATGGTGACGTCGTGCCCGCGGAAGCGCCCCGGCGCGATCGAGCCCGTGTAGAGGACGAGGCCCGGGATGTCGAGACGCGCGAGCGCCATCACCGCCGCCGGGTTCGTCTTGTCGCAGGCGACGAGGCAGACGATCCCGTCGAACCCGTGGCAACGCGCCACGAGCTCGATCGAGTCGGCGATCACCTCGCGCGAGACGAGGGGGCCCTTCATCCCCTCGGTTCCCATCGTGACGCCGTCGGAGACCGAGATCGTGTTGAACTCGACCGGGGTTCCCCCGGCGGCGCGGATCCCGCGCTTCACATGGGGCGCGAGCGCCCGCAGGTTCAGGTTGCTGGGCATGGTCTCGATCCAGGTCGTGGCTACGCCGATGAGCTGACGCGCGAGATCGTCGTCGGTGAATCCGACGCCCTTCAGCATCGAGCGCGCGCCGGCGCGGTCTGCGCCGTCGGTGATGGCGGCGCTGTGCCGCTTGGCGGGGTCGGATGGGCGGTCGTACGGGTTCTCGGTCATGCCACGG
>JBGPNP010000063.1:0-10114 GCA_041487575.1 Gaiellaceae bacterium
ACCGGATGCTGGCCGTCGGCGTCCACCCGGCCGCAGAAGCGGTAGCCGTGCTCGGCCGCATAGGCGTAGCCGGCCGCGATCCCGGCCCGCAGGCCGCGGTTCTCAGGGAACGAGAGGACGGCGGCGCCGCCGGCGCGTGCGACCTCTGCGGTGCGGTCGGTCGAGCCGTCGTCCACGACGAGGACGTCGGCGCGGGGAAGCCCGGCGCGGAGCTCGGCGAGGACGGCCGGGAGGCTCGCCTCCTCGTTCCAGGCGGGGATGAAGACGAGCGTGTCGGCCTGCTCAGCCACCGGCCGCGGCCTCGAGCTCGGCGAGCGCGGCGCGCCGCTGGCGGCGCATGACCCCGAGCGCGCCGAGCTCCCACGCGAGCGCGGACGGGGTCGGCAGGCACCTCGCCGGCCGCACCTCGCAGCGGACGCCGAAGCGCGGGTAGAGGCCGCCGAAGAAGTAGCGGACGCGGAGCGCGTGCACCGACGCGCAGACCACGGTCGCCTCGCGCACGCCCCGCTCGAGGAGGAGCGGGAGCGAGCGGGCCGCGTTCTCGGCGGTGATACGCGCCGTCGGCTCGGCGACGAGCTCGACGTCGCCCCGGCCCGGCCACGCGTCGCGCATCTGCTCCGCCTCGCTCGGCCCGCCGCCCGGCGACCAGCCGGTGAACACGACGACGCGGGGCGAGCGCTCCTCGGCCAGCTCGGCCGCGAGCGCGAGGACGCGCAGGCAGCGCGTGCTCAGCCGGCCGCCCTCGCTGTGACCGGGGACGACGAGGCCCCACGGCGGCGATTTGCTCACGCCGTACACCCTAGTACGCACCAGACCCTAAGAGCCTCTAACAGAACGAAGCACGGGCCGCTCGGCCGCGCTGAACGGTGCGATGCCGCGTCCTCAGCCGCGCTCATATCCGGCTCGATATGGGCGCTCCCTGCGTCCTTGCTTCACACCGCCCAGCGCACCCGATCGACGCGTGGTCATTCCGTTAGGGGCTCTAAGCGGCGGCGGCGTCGGGCGGCTCAAGTTCGTCCTGCTTTTGGCCGATCTTATGGACAACGGTCCGTGCAATCGCCCGCCCGCATCCGTCCGTTCAACCACGACGGCCTCTCCCGGAGGGCGGCGCCCTTCGCCGCGGCGACGCTCGTCGCGCTCGCGTTCGTCCACCTGCAGGCGGACGCAGGCGACGCCCTCGAGGCGATCGCCGCCGTCTCGCTCACCGCGGTCATCCTCGCGGCGATCATGTTCGCGCCGTGGGAGCGGCTTTCGGGCTGGGCTCAGGCGGCGCCCCCGCTCGCCTTCTTCGCCGTCGTCGCGCTCCTCCGCGACGCTCAGGGTGGGCCGAGCTCGGCCTACACGCCGCTCGTGCTCCTGCCCGTGTTCTGGCTCGGCCTCTACGGCACGCCGGCGCAGCTCGTGGTCGCGCTCGCCGGAGCGGCGGCGACGCTCACCGTCCCGATCGCGGCACTCCACTACCCCGTAGGGGAGTGGACGGCGGCGGCGGTCTGGATCGGGGTGGCGGCGTTCGTGGGGATCGCCATCCACGGGCTCGTGCGCGAGCTGCGCGGCCGGGCGGCCCTGCTCGAGGCGGCCTCGCGCATCGACTTCGTCACCGGGCTCGACAACCGCGGGGCGTGGGAGCAGGCGCTGCCGCGGGAGCTCGCCCGGGCACGGCGCGATGGCAAGCCCCTCTGCGTCGCGCTGCTCGACCTCGACGATTTCAAGGTCCTGAACGACGAGCGCGGCCACCAGGCCGGCGACCGGGTCCTGAAGGAATGCGCGTCCGCGTGGGCCTCGACGCTCCGCACGACGGACGTCATCGCCCGCTTCGGCGGCGACGAGTTCAGCCTCGTCCTGCCCGGCTGCGGTCTCGAGGACGCGCTCATGCTGATCGAGCGGCTGCGCTCGGTCACTCCGCTCGGCCAGACCGTCTCCGCCGGCGTCGCGGGCTGGGACGGGCTCGAGCCGGCCGCGACCCTCGTGGCCCGCGCCGACCGCGCGCTCTACGAGTCGAAGCGCTCCGGCCGCGACTGCACCGCCGCGGCCCGCTAGGAGCCCCTGACAGAACGAAGCACGGGCCGCTCGGCCGCGCTGGGCGGTGCGATGCGGCGTCCTCGGTCGCGCCCATATCTGGCTCGATATCCGGCGCTCCCTGCGTCCTTGCTTCACACCGCCCAGCGCACCCGATCGACGCGTGGTCATTCCGTTAGGGGCTCTGAGACGAAGAGGCGGCCCGGAGGCCGCCTCATCGAGTCGATGGCGCGCTTGCCTGGCCTACCGGCCGGGAAGGCCTGGGCGGGTAGGGACACGTCTCGGGGCCCGGCCCCGAGAGGTGGCTCGTCAGGCCGCCTTCTGCTTCGCGAGCGGGAGCGGAAGCTCGATTCGGAACACCGTCCCGACCCCCTCCTCGCTGGCGAGTGAGATGCGGCCGGCATGACCCTCCGCGATCGCCCGCGAGATCGTGAGCCCGAGCCCCGTGCCCTGGATCTCGTGCTTCGCCGCCGTCGAGGCGCGGAAGAAGCGGTCGAAAAGCCGTTTCTGCTCCTCCTGCGGAATGCCGATTCCGGAGTCGGAGACCTCGAGCACGGCTATACCGTCTCCGGCGGCGACCCGCACCCTCACCTCGCCGCCCGGCAGGGTGAACTTGACGGCGTTCGAGACGAGGTTGTCCAGGAGCTGTCCGAGCCGGGCGGGGTCGCCGCGGAACTCGGGGACGCTTTGGGCATCCAGGGTGAGAGTCACTTCGTGAGACTCGGCCCGCGGTCGGTGCGCCTCGACGCAGTCGGCGGCGAGCTCGGCGAGATCGGCGTCCACGAAGTCGAGCTGGAGCTCGCCCGCCTCGATCTGGGCGACGAAGAGGAGGTCGCCGACCAGGCGCAGGAGCCGGTGCGCGTTTCGCTCGACGATGCCGAGAAACCGTCGCTGCTCCTCCTCGAGATTCTCTTCCTCGAGGAGGAGCTCGAGGTAGCCGATGATCGAGGTGAGCGGCGTCCTCAGCTCGTGCGAGACGAGCGCGAGGAACTCGTCCTTCATCCGATCGAGGGCGCGGAGCTCCTCGTTCTGGGCCTCGAGCTGCTGCTCGGCGCGCTTGCGCTCGGTCACGTCGAAGATGGCGCCGTCGATCCAGAGGGTCTCCCCCGTCGAGCTCTGCACGCCCTGGCCCTTCTCGTAGACCCAGCGTACGGCGCCGTCCGAGCGGACGATGCGGTACTCGACGACGAACGGTCGGCCTTCGCGGAGCCCCTCGTCGACGGCCAGCGCGAGCTCGCGGTCGTCCGGGTGGATGACGCTCGCGTACGTCCGGACGGCGTTCTCGAGGAAGTCCGAGGCCGGATAGCCGGAGAGCTCCTCGATCGCCGGGCTCATGAAACTCATCGTCCAGTGCTCGTCCGCCGCGCAGCGGTAGACGGCGCCGGGGATGTTGCCCACGAGCGTGCGGAAGCGCTCCTCGCGGTCGCGCACAGCCTCCTCCACCTCCTTGCGCTCGGTGACGTCGGCGACGTAGCAGTGGATCGCCCTCGCGTCGTCCACCGGGAAGAGGCGCCAGCGGAGAACGCGTCCGGAAACCTGCGTCTCGAGGCGAAGCTCGCGCCGCTCGCCGGCGAGGATCCGGTCCAGGACGCCGCGGAGGTCGGACGGCAGGATCGCCTCGAGCGAGCCCTTCCCGAGCGACTCGGCCATGCGCCGAGCGGCGTCGTTCGCGTACGTGAGTCCGCCGGCCGGGTCGAAGGCGAGGACGGGGTTCGGGTTGAGGCGGGGGAAGGCCGCCATCTCCTCGGCGGCGCGCTCGGCCTCCCAGCGTTCGCTGATGTCGACGGCGACCCCCACGAAGCCGCCGAACGTGCCGTCGCGGAGGAGGCGGGGGACCGCTCGGTCGATCACCCACCGGTAGACGCCGTCGGCGCGCTGGAGGCGGTACTCCATCTCGTAGCCTTCGCGGGCGGCGAGCGCGGCGTTGTAGACCCGGCGCGCCTGGTCGATGTCCGCCGAGTGGATGCCGACCCAGCCGCGCTCGAGCTCGTGCTCGAGCGACCGCCCGGTGAACTCGAGCCAGCCTCGGTTGAAGAAGCACGGCTTGCCCTCCCCGTCGGACATCCAGATGAGGACGGGAGCGCCGTCGGCCATGGCCTGGAAGAGCTCCAGGCTCTCTGCCGCGGCACTCCGCGGACGCAGGTCGCGCGTGAGGCGACGCACGGCCCGGGCGATGCGCGCGCCCGCCGCGATCGGCAGGCGAAGGCCACGACGGACAGCTGCCCTCGGGTTCATGGTCACGGATCCCTAATCGGCACCGCGGCCTCTGGGTTGAGGGTTGCCTCCGTTCTTGTCCCCCGATCGGGGGACAAGAGCTCCCTCCGATCGAGGGAGCGGCTCGGCCCCCCGCTGCTTCCGTGCCCCGACCGCCACCGACCACCAGATCCGGGCGCCGGCCTCGGCCTCACGATCGTCAAGGCGATCGTCGAGGCCCACGGGGGTGAGGTGTCCGTGGTGAGCAAGGTCGACCGCGGAACGACGTTCCGCGTGCGGCTCCCGGGCGTGATCGCCGGGCGCGCCGGCGGCGAAGAAGCCGCACGCGCACTCGCCGCGTAGCGGTCGGCGCTACCCGCAGGGAGCTTGGCCGGCGGCTCGCCGCGGAGCGCGAGGAAGCGTGTCGCTTCGGGACATGGCCGGCGGCTGTCGCTTCGGGACATGTCGGGGGGTCAGGCCCCGGGACATGTCCGATGGAGCAATGCGGCTCCGCGAGGGCGATTGCAGGCCGCTTCGACCTGTGACGACTTCGTCGCGAAAGTGTGACGAGAGCCTCTCGAGCGCGCACGACTACGCGACCGCCGAGCCCTCCTCGACCTCGCGGTCCGGACGCAGGAGGACGACGCCGTGAGCGCCGGAGAGCGCGCCGAGGACCAGCACGTCGCTCCTGAAGCCGGCGATCCTCTTCGGTTCGAAGCCGAGCACGCAGACGACCTGGCGGCCGAGGAGGTCGTCCTTCGCGTAGTGCGTGACCTGTGCGCTCGACCGGCGCGTGCCACGCGGGCCGAAGCCGATCGTGAGCCTGTACGCGGGGATGCGCGCCTCCGGGCAGTCCTCGACCTCCGTCACGCGCCCGACGGCCAGCTCGAGCCGCTGGAATTCCTCCCAGGTCGCCGTCACGGCCCGTGATTCTCTCACGCTGGGCGATTGTGTCCGCCTCGGCGTCGGGCCCGTCGCGAGCAAGAAGCGCTCGCCCGATGAGGCGGCTGACGTTGGCGTTCCCATGCGCTTGCTGGAGCCGGGTGAGCTCCTCCGCACTCAGGGTGTCGCCTGCCGTGAGGAGCGCCTCCGCGAGCGGGGCCGGCGACCGGCCCGCCGGCACTGGGCCGGCCGGGGGCCGGCGATCTCCCGGGCGATGTCCGAGAGGCTGGGGGCCGGCGCCGACGACCCCCGGCTCCCCGCGTTCTCTCACCCGCTAAGCGCCTCCTCGAGCGCCCGGCGGACGAGCACCTTCGCGAGCGCGCGGCGGTACTCGGCCGTCCCGGACGTGTCGCTCGGCGGGCTCGTCCCGTCCGCGGCCCGCTCGGCGGCGTCCGCCGGGCTCGCCCCGCCCGCGAGCGCCTCCTCGACGCCCCGTGCGCGGAGCGGTGTCGGGCCCATGTTCGTGAGCCCGACCTTCGCGCCTCCGTTCGAGCGCACCGCCGCGACCCCGACCGTGGCCCAGTCCTGCGCCCGCCGCCGGAACTTCACGTAGGCCGAGCCGGCCCCGCCAAGCTTCGGCACCCGGATCTCCGTGAGGACGTCCTGGGACCCGAGGGCGGTCTCGAGGAAGCCGGTGAAGAAGTCGCCGGCCGCCAGGGTCCGCGCTCCGCCCGGGCCGTGGACGACGAGCTCGGCGTCGAGGGCGAGGAGCACCGTCGGCAGGTCGGAGGCAGGGTCGCCGTGTGCGACGGAGCCGCCGATCGTCCCGCGGTGACGCACCTGTGGGTCGCCGATCTTCGCCGCCGTCGTCGAGACGAGCCGACAGTGCTGGGCGAGGAGCGGGTCGTGGGCGACGTCGTGGTGGCGTGTCAGCGCCCCGATCGCGACCTTGTCGCCCGCGTCCCGGACGTAGGCGAGGTCGGGCACGCGCCCGATGTCCACGAGCAGCGAGGGCCGCGCGAACCGCAGCTTCATGAGCGGCAGGAGCGAGTGCCCGCCTGCCAGGAGCTTCGCCTCGTCCGCCTGCCCGAGGAGCCGGACGGCGTCGTCGACGGACTCCGCGACCTCGTAGTCGAACTTCGCGGGGATCATTGCCGTGCCTCCTGAATCGCGCGCCAGACCCGTTCGGGCGAGGCGGGCATGTCGATGTCCGTGATGCCGTACGGCGACAGGGCGTCGACGACGGCGTTGATGACGGCCGGGGTCGAGGCGATCGTCCCGGTCTCGCCGACGCCCTTGACCCCGAGCGGGTTCGTCGGGCTCGCCGTCACCGTCCGGTCGACCTCGTACGACGGCAGCTCGGCCGCCGAGGGCACGAGGTAGTTGACCATCGAGCCGGTCGCGAGGTTGCCCTGCTCGTCGTAGACGGCCTCCTCGTAGAGCGCCTGTGCGACGCCCTGTGCGATCCCGCCGTGCACCTGGCCGTCCACGATCGTCGGGTTGATGACGTTGCCGACGTCGTCGACGGCGACGTAGCGGACGATCCGGGCGTCGCCGGTCTCCGTGTCCACCTCGACGACGCAGGCGTGGCAGCCGGACGGCCAGCTGAAGTTCGGCGGGTCGTAGACGTGCTGCGCCTCGAGGCCCGGCTCCATGCCGTCCGGGAGGTTGTGCGCGTGCCAGGCGGCGAACGCGGCCTCCTTCACGTGCATGCCCTTGTCCGTGCCTTTGACGGTGAAGCGCCCGCCGGCGTACTCGAGGTCGTCCTCGGACGCCTCCAGCGTGTGCGCGGCGATCTTCCGCGCCTTGTCGATGATCTTCTCCGAGGCGTGCCAGAGCGCGACTCCGCCGACCGGGAGGCTCCGGCTTCCGTAGGTGTCGAAGCCGGTCGGCGAGACGGCCGTATCGCCGTGGAGGAACTCGACGTCCTCGTAGGCGACGCCGAGCCGGTCGGCGACGATCTGGGAGAACGTCGTCGCGTGGCTCTGGCCGTGCGGCGACGTGCCGGAGACGACCTGCACCGTCCCCGTCGGGAGAACCCGGATCGACATCGCCTCCCAGCCGCCGCCGCCGTAGTTCAGCGCCCCGAGGATGCGGGAGGGCGCGAGGCCGCACATCTCGATGTAGGTCGAGAAGCCGATCCCGAGCTGCTTCACGTCGCCGCGGGCCCGGCGCTCGGCCTGCTCGGCACGGACCTTCTCGTAGTCGAGGATCTCGAGCGCGCGGTCGAGGCCGGCGTCGAAGTCGGCGGCGTCCACCGTGAGCCCCGCTGCGATCGTGTGCGGGAACCCACGCATGAAGTTCAGCCGCCGGAGCTCGACCGGGTCCTTACCGACCTTGCGGGCGAGGGCGTCGACCGCCCGCTCGATCGCGTAGGTCGCCTCCGGCCGGCCGGCGCCGCGGTAGGCGTCGGTCGGGGTCGTGTTCGTGAAGACGCCCGTGCAGTGGAAGTCGTACGCGATCGGGTCGTAGGCGCCGCCGTAGAGCCAGGCGCCGAGGAGCGGAACCCCCGGCGTGACCGCCTGGAGGTAGGCGCCCATCGCCGCCGTGAGCCGGGTGCGGACGGCGGTGATCTTCCCCTCGGCGGTTGCGGCGAGCTCGATGTGCTGGACGACGTCGCGTCCGTGGATCGTCGCGAGGTAGGCCTCTGAGCGCTCCTCGATCCACTTCACGGGCCGGCCGAGGCGGCGCGCGAGAGTGATGACGACCATGTCCTCCGCGTAGACGTCGACCTTGGAGCCGAAGCCACCGCCGACGTCCGGCGCGATCACGCGGATCTTCGCCTCGGGGATGCCGAGGACGAGCGTGTAGGCGGTCCGCAGGATGTGCGGCGCCTGCGTCGAGGTGATGACGGTGATGTCCCCGGTCGCGGGCGAGATCTCGCAGAGGACGCCACGCGGCTCGATCGCGTTCGGGATCAGTCGCTGCTGGCGGTAGCGCTCGGAGACGGTAACCGCCGCCTCCGCGAACGCCTTGTCCACCTCGCCCGCGACGAGCGCCCAGGTGTAGCACCGGTTCGACGGGACGTCGTCATGGACGAGCGGAGCGCCAGGCTCGAGCGCCTTCTCGACGTCGGTGACGGCCGCGAGCGGCTCGTACTCGACCTCGACGAGCTCGGCCGCATCCTTCGCGAGCGCTCGCGTCTCCGCCACGACGACCGCGACGCCGTCGCCCTGGTAGCGCGCCTTGTCCACGGCGAGCGGCAGGTGCGGCGGCATCTTGATGTCGTCGGAGACGGGCCAGAAGCAGGGCAGCGAGCCCCAGGAGTCCTTGAGGTCGGCCCCGGTGAAGGCCGCGACGACGCCCTCGGCCGCGAGGGCCTTCGAGACGTCCACGCGCTTGATGTGCGCGTGCGCGTGGGGGCTGCGGACGAGGACGGCCCAGACCATGCCGGGGACGGTGATGTTGTCGACATAGCGGCCCTGGCCCTGGAGGAGCTTCGCGTCCTCCTTGCGGGCGATCGGCTGGCCGACGTGAGTCTTCTCGAGGGTCGAGCTCATACGGACACCCCCATTCCGGCGGCCTGTTGAACAGCTTTGACGATGTTGTGGTAGCCGGTGCAGCGGCAGAGGTTGCCCTCGAGCGCGAGCCGGATCTCGTCCTCGCTCGGGCTCGGGTTCTCGGCGAGGAGACTCACGGCCGCCAGCACCATGCCCGGCGTGCAGTAACCGCACTGGAGCCCATGGGCCTCGTGGAACGCCTGCTGCACGGGGTGGAGCGAGCCGTTCTGCGCGAGCCCCTCGATCGTCGTTAGCTCGCGCCCGTCGGCTTGGACGGCGAGCATGGTGCAGGACTTCACGGACTCGCCGTCGACGAGGACGGTGCACGACCCGCAGGACGAGGTGTCGCAGCCGACGTTCGTCCCGGTAAGGCCGAGGGTCTCCCGCAGGAAGTAGACGAGGAGTTGCCGCGGCTCGACCTCTGCGTCGCGGCGGGTCCCGTTCACGGTCAGCGCGATGCGTCTCAAGGCGGCCTCCTTTGGCAGTGAGCGCATGGACGTCGCGAGGATATCCCTCCCCCGGAGCGATTGCACGCTCGTGTATCGAGACTAAAGGTCGAGGCCCTTCGTGCCGAGAGAAGGAGCGAGGTTCACGCCTCCTGCAGCGCGGGAACGACGGCAATCGCACCGCTCAGCAGCGAAACGGCGGCGACACGATCGCCGCCGTTTCTCTTTCTTTCCGCCAAATCGGGGATGGCGATCGCGTAGGAGGGGTGATATTCGCTGCGAGGTCCCGTGACGAAGTGACAGACCATGGACCCACGGCACATGCGGTAATGGGACTCTTCGGACGCAGCCGCTCCACGTCGGCGGGAAAGGTCGCCGAGCTGCAACCGCTCCGCCTCGCCGGTGAGCCCCAGGCTCGGCCCGCCGAGCCCGCGCCTCCGCCTGGCGAGCCGTTTCATTCGCTGCCGCCGCAGCTTCCGGGCCAAGCGCTCGAGCTCATCGCCGACAAGGACGGGGCTCGGCGCGTCCATCTCAGGCTCCTGTCGCGGGACGGCGCGTTCGTCGTCGAGTGCGAGGCCAAGCCGGAGGGAGCGCTCGCGCCCAGACGGCTCGGTCCCTACGTGTTCCCGGGACGGGCGGAGGCGGTCGCGTTCCTCGACGACGCCGCTCAGGCGCTCGCCTACCTTGGCTGCCACGTGTACGACCCGCTCGAGGAGCGCACCGGGCAGCCTGGGCAGTCCGAGCCGGCTGCGGCCGAGGTCGTCTAGCCGCGGCAAGGGAGCTCCGCGATCGCTCGGCGATCGTGGAGTGACACGTCAGCCGCCCGGGGAGTCTGCCCGGAGCCGCGCGGTGCGGAGGAGGCGGTCCCGCTCCGACGGCGGCGTCCAGGTGGGACAGCTCCGTCCCGGCTCGACGAGCGGGGGCGCAGGCTTCTTCCCGAAGTCGAACGCGCCCATCATGTTGTCGGCCTGCCGATCCCGCGCCGACAGCGCGGGCAGCCCGAAGACGCGCTCGGCGAAACGCAGCATCGAGGTGAACTCCCACGTCGTGTGGGAGACGAAGCCCGGCCGTGCGTAC
>JBGPNP010000064.1:0-10048 GCA_041487575.1 Gaiellaceae bacterium
CCCGTCAGGATCCCCTCGTCGCGCGCAGCCGCGCGGAGGAGGCCGCGCGCCTCCCGCTTACCCGAGAGGCTCCGGTAGAGGCCGCCGAGCGGTTCGATGCCGACGAGGTCGCGGAGCGCGAGCACGTAGAGCGGGATCTGCAGCCGGCGCTCGGAGCCGACCCGAGCGGCGGAGTGAGCCTCCCCGAGCTTGTAGTCCTGGACGATCCCGCGGGCGCTCATCGGGTCGACGTCGATCCGGTCGATCTTCCCTGAGAGGGCGAAGTCGCCGAGCTCGAGCCCGCGCTGGAGCTCGGGGGAGGCGCGCTCGCTCCCGAAGGAGACCTCGAAGCGGCGCGGGTCGAGCGGAAGGCCGAGCTCGACTTCCTGGCGGAGAAACTGCTCGAGGTCGCGCCCCAGAGCTCCCTCGAGCTCCAGGCGCTCGACCTCGGAAAGGTCGAGCCGGGCCGCGCCGCCTTCGATCGCCTCCGAGAGGCACTCGCGCAGATAGGCGAGCGCCTCCTCGAGCCGCTCGGCGTCCGGCTTCTCCATGCCGAGCCGCTTCGGGAGTCCGGAGTAGAAGCGGTTGAGCGCTACGTGCGCGACTTGACCGCGGAGGCGGGCGTCCACCTCGGCCTCGATCTCCCTCGGCTGGACGACCTTCTCGATCAGCCACATCGAGGAGCAGTCGCCGAACTGCTCGACCTCAGTGACGGAGAAGCGCGTCCGTCCCGTCAGCTCGCTCAGGACGACGGGGTTCGCTAGCCGCGCGGGGCGCTCGAAGGCCACAAGCGCGCGGTCGAGCCGCCGCTCCCAGCCGTTCGCCCGTGCGAGAGCGCGGGCCTCGCCCTCGTCGCGGGAGGCGTGAAGCGCGGTCGCGCGCAATCGCTCGCGCTCGGTCGCGGCGCGCTCGAGCTCGGGGACGAGCGCCGAGAGCGGGCGCCGTTTCGTCCAGCGGGCGACCTCCTCCGGCGCGAAGCGCGAGCGCACCTCGTCCCAGAAGGGGCTCGGCTCGCGCGGGCGACCGTCCTCGGTCGCAGCCTCGCGGACGAGCGTGAGCCGTCGCCACGGGCGGGTGCAGGCGGTGTAGAAGAGGTAGCGGTCGCGGGCGACCTGGTCCGGCCGCCGCAGCCGCCGCCCCCGGCGCGCCTCCTCGAGCTCGGCCCGGCGCTCGTCGGGAAGGAACGGCGTCTCGGTCCCGCGCCGCGGGAGGACGCCCTCCTCGAGGCCGAGGAGGAAGACGTGCTGGAACCGTCGCGTGCGCGCCCGGAGGAGGTCGAGCACCTGGACGCGGCCCGCCTCGCGCGTCCCGCCCAGGCGGACCGGCGCGCGCTCGAGCGCGGCTACGACCGCCTCCGGCTCGAGCTCACCGCCGAGGGTGCGCCACTCGGCGAGCTCCTCGAGGGCCCCGGAAGCCCCCTCGCGGGCTCGAAGCTCGAGCCGCGCCGCCTCTCCGGTGGGAGGCGCCTCGAGACCGAACGCGGCGCGCAGCATCGTCTGGAGAACGGCGCGGGCGCCCTCCAGCGGAGCGGGCGTCCCACGGAGCTCGTCGAGCGCCGGGACGCCGTGGCCTAGGAGGCGCACGGTTTCCTCCTCGACACGCGGGCCGCTCGAGACGGCGCGGCCGCGGAGGCGCCCCTCGGCGAAGTCCGCGCGGTGTCGGGCAAGGCCGGAGTAGGGCGAGCGGAGGAAGGCGTAGAGCTCGCGCCGCCCGCCGCCGAGCCAGGCAAAGCGAAGGAGACCGAGGAGCGCGTGCCCGAGGGCCGTCCGGCCGAGCGCGATCCTGCCCTCGACCGAGACCGGGATGCCGAGTGAGCCGAACGCGGTCTCGAGCGCCGCGCGCACGCTGTCGACCGAGGGCGCGACGAGCCCGATCTCCTCCGCGGGCGTCCCCGCCCGCAGGAGCGCGAGCACGTCCTCGCCCACGAGCTCGAGGGCCGCGCGCGCGCCCGCAGCCTCCAGGAAGCGGACCGCCCCCTCGAGCGGCGGCGGGGGGCCGGGCGAGCGATCGGCAAAGAGGGCGCGCTCGAGATACGCGAGCGCAGGCGCCTCGTACCAGCCCTGCGCCTCGAGCTCCTCGACGCGGCCGGCAGCGAGCCCGGCCAGGTCGGCTGCCGTGCGTTCGAGCGAGCCAAACACAGCGCGCCCGGGCTCATACGGGAGCGAGACTAGAACGTCGGCGCGGCCCGCGAGGGCCTCGACCACGGCCCACTCGGCTCCCGTGAGATCCTCGAAGCCGTAGGCGAGCACCGGAGACCCGTCCCAGGCGGCCAGATCGCCTCCGATGAGCTCCGCCGCCCGCCGTCGCAGGAGGGCGCGATCCTGAAGGCCGAGCCTGGCAAGCTCGGCCCGGTATTCCCCGTAGAGGACGGCGAGGTCGCCGCCGGCCTCCTCCGGCTCGACGAGCGCGGCGCCGAGGTCGTCGAGCGCCTCGACGAGCGCGTCGGCGAAGCCCGGATAGCGGGCCGACGCGCCGAGCCGCTCGAGCCTTGCCCGGCGCACGATCTGGGCCACCAGGAGGCGCCGCTGGGCCTCCCCGATCACCGGGTTGGCGTCCTCGCCGGCGAGAGCGAGGATGCGCCGGAAGAGGTCGTCGAACGTGCCGATCCGGCCGCCGAGAAGGGCCCCCGCCCGGCGCAGGAGGTCGCGCTCGACCGGGTCCACGTCGGCCCCGGTCGGTACGACGAGGAACGGCTCTCGGTCGATCAGCTCGACGTAGCGATCGAGGAGCCGCGCCACCTTGCCGGCGTTCGCCGGGCCAACGACGAGCGCGAGCGCCATCCCGCCATCCTAGTGGCTCGTCCACTGGCCGCCGCCCGGCCGCGTCTCCGGCCGGGCGGCGGCACGACTCGCGGGGCGCGGCTACGCCGCGGGAGACTTCGCGCGCGGCCGGCGCCCGCGGCGCGCCGCGGGCTGGCCGGGCATCTTGCCGGCGCAGTCGTCGCAGAGGTCAGCGGCCTTCGCGCCGCGCCTGGCGTCGGTGAAGGTCACGCGCAATGCGGCTCCCTTCCCTTCGCCGACTTCGGTCCCGCAATTGTCACAGACGAGGACGGTCTTCTTAGCCACAGTTATTTCCTCCTCACGCCAGGGTCTCTGCCGGCAATTGTATTGAGTAATGGAGGCGAAAAGTCAATGCCGGAATTTTGCGTCTTCCGAGAGAAGCGAGCCCGCCAGTAGACTCGCAACGTGCGAAGGCGGACGATCGTCGTTCTCGAGGGAGACGAGACCGGACAGGAGCTGCTCGAGGAGGGGTTGCGGGTCCTCGACGCGGGAGTCCTCGGGATCGAGCTCGAGTTCCCGCGCTTCGACCTCTCGCTCGAGTCCCGGCGCACGACGCGAAACCAGGTCGTCCACCAGGCGGCGCAGGCGATCCGCGAGGCGGGGCTCGGGTTGAAGGCGGCGACGATCACGCCGGAGGGGGCGGACGACGTCGGCAGCCCGAACCGGATCCTCCGCGAGGAGATCGGCGGCCACGTCATCGTCCGCACCGGGCGGCGGATCCCGGGCGTCGTCCCGGTCGGCGGCGTCCACTATCCGATCTCCGTCGTCCGTATGGCAGTCGGCGACGCCTACGGCGCGAAGGAGTGGCGCGAGGGCGAAGGCGAGAGCGAGGTCGCCTACCGGACGGAGCGGATCGAGCGACGGATCTGCCGCGCGGTCGCGGAGTTCTCCTTCCGCCACGCCGAGCGGACGAGAGCGAAGGTCTTCGGCGGGCCGAAGTACACGGTCTCCCCGGTCTACGAAGGGATGCTCAAGGAGGAGATGGACGCGGCGGCCCTGCGGCACTCGGACGTGCCCTACGAGCCGCACCTGATCGACGCGACGTTCGCGCTCCTCCTCGGCGCCGCGGACGAGCCCCTCGTCATCCCGTCGCTCAACCGCGACGGCGACATCCTCTCCGACCTCGTGCTGCCGCTCTTCGGGTCGATCGCGGGCTCCGAGTCGCTCGTCGTCGCCTTCAACCCGGACTACTCACCGCGCGCGCTCATGGCCGAGGCGGCGCACGGCACCGCGCCCTCGCTCTACGGCAAGAACGTCGCGAACCCGATGGCGATGATCCTGGCCGGCGCCGCCCTCCTCACGCACATCGACGACGCCGAGGCGCGCGCGGCCGGACGGGCGATCCGCGAGGCGTGCATGGAGGCCGTCCAGGCCGGGACCCGCACGGCCGATCTCGGCGGGCACGCGACGACGACGGAGTTCACGGACGCAGTCGTCGAGCGCGTCCGCGCGAAGATCGAGGTTTGGGCCTCGCTCGGCGAGGTTTGACGGCCGCCGGCCACTACTTTCGGAGCCTCGACCCGCGGCTCCCGCGCGCCGTCTGGACGATGGAGGCCGGCGGGCTCGCGAACGCCTACGGCAACGGCATCACGTTTCCGTTCCTCGTCATCTACCTCCACAACGTCCGCGGCTTCTCGCTCGGGACATCGGGCCTCGTCGTCGCGACGAGCGGCGGCGTCGGCCTCGTCGCCGGGCCCGTCGCGGGGTGGATCACGGACCGGGTCGGCGGGCGGGCGACGCTCGCCGGCTCGCTCGTCCTCCTCGCGGCGGGGTACGGGAGCTTCCCGCTCGTGCGGGCGCCCTGGCACGCCTTCCTCGCCATGCTCGTCGCCGGCTCCGGGAACGGGGGCTTCTGGACGAGCCAGTCCACGCTCCTCGCAGGCCTCACGCCCCCGGCGAGGCGCCATGCCGCCTATGCGCTCCAGCGCGTGACGCGGAACCTCGGAATCGGTCTTGGCGGGCTCACCGGCGGGCTGATCGCGACGACGTCGAGCCCGGGGAGCTTCACCGTCCTCTTCCTCGTCGACGCGGTCACGTTCCTCGTCTTCGTCGGCGCCCTCGCCTTCGTCCCCGAGCCAGAGCTTCCGCCCCATCCGGAGGGGGCGCGGCCCGGCCGCTACGCCGACGTCCTCCGCCACGGCGTGTTCCTCGGAGTCGTCGCTCTGAACGTCGCCTTCGTCTCGGCGGGCTACGCCGTGTTCGAGCTTCTCCCCGTCTTCGCGAAGAACGAGGCGTCGGTGAGCGAGCGGGAGATCGGGCTCATCTTCTTCGTCAACACGCTCGTGATCGTCCTCGCGCAGCTTCCGATCGCCAAGGCGCTCGAGGGTCGCCGGCGAATGCGCGCGCTCGCGCTCATGACCGTCCTCTGGGCCGGCGCGTGGCTCCTCGTGCTCGCCGGAGGGACGTGGCTCGAGGCGACCGCCGCGGTCGTCGTCTTCGCCGTCGCCGCGATGACGTTCGGCCTCGGAGAGTGCTTCCAGGGTCCGACGCAGGGAGCGCTCGTCGCCGATCTCGCGCCCCCGCGCCTGCGCGGCCGCTACATGGCGCTCTCGACGATCTCGTGGGAGATCGGCTTCATCATCGGCCCGGCCGCGGGCGGCTTCATCCTCGCCGCGGAGCCCCTGGCCCTTTGGCCGCTCGCGGCCGGCGTGTGCGCCGTCGCGGGCGCGGGCGCGCTCGCGCTCGAGCGCAGGATCCCGCCCGGGCTCCGGCTCACGCCCCGGTAGCCATGATTGCGAGGCGAGAACGCGTGGAGTATCGTCCTCGCCGGGAGCGGCCCGGGCGTAGCGAGGGCGGGCGACGATGACTAGAGGGAGGTCCTGAATGGCCGACGTACCGCACTGGCGCGTCACCGGCGACTGGTTCGACGTGTGCAATTGCACGATCCCCTGTCCTTGCACGTTCGCGCAGGCACCTTCGTCCGGCAACTGCGAAGGCATTCTCGCGTGGCACATTCGCGCGGGCAGCTACGGAGATGTCTCCCTCGACGGCTTCAACGTGCTCGCGCTCGGAACCTTCGAGGGCAACCTCTGGGCCGGCGAGACGAAGGCAACAATGGGCATCTTCATCGACGAGCGGGCGGACGGGAGCCAGCGCGAGGCGCTGCAGATGATCTTCGGCGGCCGCGTAGGTGGTTGGCCCGGGCAGTTCGGCGAGTTCATCGGCGAAGTGCGCGGCGTCGAGTATGCGCCGATCAACTTCGAGATCGCGGACGATCTCGCCTATTGGAGCGCCGAGATCCCCGGAAAGGCGACGGCCCGCGCCGAGGCGCTGACCGGGCCGACGAGTCCTCCGGGAGGCCGCGTGCAGCTACACAACGCCCCCGGCGCCGAGGTCGGGCCGGGCCAAGTGGCGACCTGGGGGCGTGCGACGGCGAGCCGCGCCGACGCCTTCGGCTGGAAGTTCGAATGGGAGGGTCGCTCGAGCAAGCACTTCCCCTTCGACTGGAGCGGGCCGGACGAGTAGTGCGGTCGAGGATGCGGCCACTCGGCGGCGGGCGGCTCCTACCGTGTGTCGAGCGGCGGGTTCTGGACGTTCAGCATGCGGGAACCCCTGGTTCCCCCATGAGCCCCCTCCTCAGCGCGTGTCGAGCGGAGGGTTCTGGACGTTGTGCTCGGTCGCGTACTGCTCGACGAGCTCGTTGACGACGTCCATGTCGCCGTAGGCGTAGTTGATCTTGACGAAAGGCTCCCATTTCTCGGGAAGCGCGTCCTCGGGGAAGATCGCCTCGACCGGGCACTCGGGCTCGCACGCGCCACAGTCGATGCACTCCTCGGGATCGATGATGAGGATCCGGTCGGCCTCGTGGATGCAATCGACCGGGCAAACGTCCACGCAGGACCGGTCTTTGATGTCGATGCAGGGCTCGGCGATGATGTAGGTCATGGCCGGCTAAGTCTACGCAACGAGCTCGGCGACGATCTGTGGAGCGCGCTCCGCGAGCGCCGAGCGAACCACGACCCGGTCGAAGCCGGCCGCCCGGGCGGCGCGCAGGCCGGCGGTGTCGGTGTGGTTCGTGAAGCCGAGGATGGGAATGTCGGGATAGGCGTCCGCGACCTCGTCCGGATCGACCCGCGCGATGTCCACGATGACGAGATCCGGTGCGTAGACGCTGTCCGTCGTCACGATCCGATGCGTCTGACCGAGGAGCGCATCGAGCTTGCCCCGGAAGAAGAGGTCGACCCCGGCCAGCAGGATCGTCGCCACGCGCGTGAGCCTACCAGCGGAAATGATCCCGCAACAAGGCTCTGCTAGCGTCGCCGCCGTGACGGACGATCCGTTCGAGCGAGGGCTCGAGCTCATCCGGCGGGGCGAGTACTTCGCGGCACACGAGGAGCTCGAGACGGCCTGGCGCGCGGCGCCGCAGCCGGAGCGGGATTTCTACCAGGGGCTCGTCCACGTCGCGGTTGCCTGGTATCAGGCCGGGCGCGGGCGGCGCACGGGCTGCGAGCGCCAGCTCGAGAAGGCCCTCAGGCGGCTGGGACCCTACGCCCCGGCGCACCGCGGGCTCGACGTCGCGATGCTCCTCGAGCAGGTCGAGTCGGCGCGGGGAAGGTTCCCCGACCTCCCGGCGCTCGAGCTCAGGCCGGCCTAGTCGCCGATGCCGACAGACTCCAGGACCCGGTTGACAGCGACGTTCAGCCACCAGAAGCGGTCGAAGAAGAGCAGGAATCCGACCCCCACGAGGAGTGCGCCGCTCACCGCGCGCAGAACGCCGTAGTGGTCGCGAAGCCAGCGGAAGGCGCCCATCGCCCGGGAGAAGCCGACGCCGACGAGGAGGAACGGGACGGCGAGCCCGGCCGAGTAGACGAACAGGAGGAGCGAGCCCTGGGCGACGGTTCCGGTGTTGCTCGCGAGGGCGAGGATGGATGCGAGCACCGGGCCGATGCAGGGCGCCGCGCAGACGCCGAAGGCGCCGCCGAGAAGCGCGCTCGAGCCGCTCCGACGCGCCCCCTCGATCAGCTGCGGCGCCGCCAGCCGCTCGAGGAACGGGAGCGGCAGTAGCCCCATGAAGGCGAAGCCGAAGACGACGACGATCACCCCGGAGACCTCGAGCAGGAGGTCGCGGTTCTCGCCGAACGCGCCGGCGGCGGCCGCCGCGGCCGCCCCGAGCCCCATGAAGACGATCGTGAAGCCGCCGATGAATGGCAGGCTGGCGAGCACGACGCGCCTGCCCCCCTGTCCGGGCGCCGCCCCCGAGACGGCCGAGAGGTAGCCCGGGACGAGCGGGAGAATGCACGGCGTCACGAACGAGACGAGCCCGGCGAGGAAGGCGAGCGGGATCTTCGCCTCCATCGTCGCCCCTAAGCCTCGAAGCGGGCGAGCTCCTCGTCGAGGCGCCGCTCGAGCTCCGGGTCGAGGGGAGCGCTCCCGCCTGCGGAGAGGCCCGCAGCCTCCCCAGACCTGGCCCGCGCCCAGCGCCGCGCGAGCAGGCCGACGACGACCGCCGCGAGGAGCGCTCCTGCGATCGGCAGGACCCAGACGAGGAGGTTGAAGCCCTTCTTCGGCGGGGCGGCGAGGACGCTCTCGCCGAACTCGTCGACGAGCTTCGCCTTGATCTGGCTCTTCGTGTCGCCGGCCGAGATCCGACCGGCTATGAAGGCCCGCATGCGCTCGGCGATCTGAGAGCTGGAGAGCGCGAGCAGCGTGTGACACGTCGGGCAGATGACCTCGTTCTCGAGCTCCGCGAGGGTCGGGTGTTGCTCGCTGGCCGACGCCGTACCGGCGGCGGCCAGCGAAACAACAACCCCGAGAAGGACGGCCAGGCGCCTCACGAAGTCTCTCCCAGCGCGAGCCGGATGTTGTCGTCGAGCTGCTGCGCGCTCACCGGCCCCTGGATGCGCTCGCCGACGAGCCTCCCCTCTCGGTCGACGAACCACGTCTCCGGAAACCCCGTGACGCCGAAGCGCCCGAGCGTCGAGCCTTGGCCGTCGTGCACGATCGGGTACGTGAGGCGGTAGCGGGCGGCGAAGCGCTTCGCGTCGCTCCGGAAGTCCTGCGCGTCCACGCCGAGGAAGACGACGCCTCGGTCTCGCCACTTCTCCCACGCGGCCTGGAGCCGTGGCGCCTCGTCCTTGCACGGGATGCACCAGGAGGCCCAGAAGTTGAGGACGACCGCCTTGCCGCGGAGGGATGAGAGCACGACCCGGCCCGTCCCGTCGAGCAGCGGTAGGTCGAAGTCGGGGGCAGACGGTTTCTTCCCCGCCGCGATCGCATCTGCGATCCCCTGGGCGTTGTCGCGCGTGACGACCCGCCACCCGAGCAGGGCGACCATGGATGCGACCACCGCGATCGCGACGGCCTGCAGGGCGAGCTTGGGAGCACGACTCATCGGTCAACCTCCCTGCGCCCATCCTCCCGAGCGAAGCGAAGGGACAAACTCCCCCCGCGGAAAATGCGCAGCATTTTTCGCGGATAGCTCATGCCGCTACCAGCGTAGCCGCGTGGGATCAGGCCCGGACGATGAACACGGTCGTCCCGATGTCCACGTGGTCGAAGAGCCATTCCGCGTCCGGGATCCGCATGCGGATGCAGCCGTGTGAGGCCGAGTAGCCGATCGACGCCGCATCGGGCGTGCCGTGGATGCCGACGAGCGGGGCCGAGAGCCCCATCCAGCGGGTCCCGAGCGGGTTGCCCGGCCCCGGCGGCACGGGCTTCTCCCCGTCCGCCCAGGGGGAGGCGGGCGGGTACCACCACGGATCCCGCTGCTTCAGGACGATCGCGAAGCGCCCGAGCGGGGTCGGGTAGACGGACTGCCCTGTCGCGACGCCGAACCGCGTCCAGTAGCGCATGCCGCGGTAGAGGTAGAGCTTCTTCGACTCACGGCGGATGACGATGATCGGGCCGAAGCTGGCGATCGTAACCTTGGGCTCGAGGAGCCTGGCCTCGAGCGGGATCGGCCCGCGCGCGTTCGAGCGGAGCGCGCGGACGATCGCCGCGGTCATCGGGTTCAGCAGCACCCTCACGCCCTCCCGTGCCTTCGTGACGTACGGCCTCAGCCCCTTCAGCCTTACGGTCGAATCCTTCGGGGGCCGGGAGAAGACCTCGTCGAGCGAGCGGACGTAGGCGCGCACCTGGCGCCCGCTGACCGCGACGACGAGCTCGAGCGCCGAACCGGGCGCCGCGGCGAGGGCGCGCTTGACGGCGCCGTCGACGTAGGGCCGGGCGCCGAGATCGATCGGGCTCGCCCGCCAGCGCTTCTTCTTGAACTGGAAGCGAACCGGCTGGTCGAACCAGGCCTGGACGGTCGCCGTCGCCTCCTCCGCGGTCATGCCGCCGACGGCGACACC
>JBGPNP010000065.1:0-10034 GCA_041487575.1 Gaiellaceae bacterium
CGAGGATGGCGTAGTCGCCGCAGCCCGGGCACCAGCGCGGCTCCTGATCGCTCGCCCATTCCTTCTTCTTCGCGGCGACGGACATCAAAGACGTCTCTCGATCTCGCGCTCGATCTCGGCAGCGCCGAGCGGCTGTCCCTGCAGGTTGGAGTAGCCGTCCGCGTCCACGAGAAACTCGGCGCGGATGAGCTTCACGAGCTGCCCCATGTTCGTCTCGGGCACGAGCACCTTGCGGTACGAGCGGACGACGTCGCCCGTGTTCCGTGGCAGCGGGCTCAGGTGGAAGAGGTGCGCCGAGGCGACTTTGCCCCCGCGCGTGCGCACGCGCCGCACGCCGGCCCGGATGGGACCGTAGCTCGAGCCCCAGCCGAGGACGAGAAGCTCCGCCTCGCCGTCGGGGTCGTCCACGTCGAGGAGCGGGATGTCGTCCGCGATCCGCGCCACCTTCTCGGCGCGCAGGCGCGTCATCCGCTCGTGGTTCTCGGGGTCGTAGCTGATGTTGCCGCTCCCGTCCTCCTTCTCGAGCCCGCCGATGCGGTGCTCGAGCCCCGGCGTGCCGGGGATCGCCCACGGGCGCGCGAGCTTCTCGTTGCGCAGGTACGGCCAGAACCCCTCGTCGTGGTTCGGTTGCGTCGCGAAGGCGGGATCGATCTCCGGCAGGTCGTCGACGCTCGGGACGAGCCACGGCTCCGACGAGTTGGCGAGGAACGTGTCCGACAGGACGATGACCGGGGTGCGGTACGTGACGGCAATGCGCACGGCCTCGACGGCGGCCATGAAGCACTCGGACGGCGTGTACGGTGCGACGATCGGGATCGGCGACTCGCCGTGACGCCCGAACATCGCCTGCAGGAGGTCGGCCGCCTCCGTCTTCGTCGGCATGCCCGTCGAGGGGCCGGCGCGCTGGACGTCGACGATCACCATCGGAAGCTCGAGCGCGACGGCCAGCCCGATCGTCTCTGCCTTGAGGTCCATGCCCGGCCCGCTCGTGCCGGTGACGCCGAGGTGACCGCCGAACGCGGCGCCGAGCGCCATGTTCGCCGCAGCGATCTCGTCCTCTGCCTGCACCGTGCGCACGCCGAAGTTCTTGTGCCGGGAGAGCTCGTGCAGAAGCTCGGAAGCGGGCGTGATCGGATAGCTCGCGTAGAAGAGCGGCAGCCCCGAGCGGACGCTCGCGGCGATGAGACCCCAGGCGAGCGCGGTCGCGCCGTTGACGTTGCGGTAGACGCCAGGCGCGGCCGGCGCGGGCTTGACCTCGTACTGGACCGCGAAGACCTCGGTCGTCTCGCCGAAGTTCCAGCCGGCGCGGAAGGCGGCGAGGTTCGCGTCGCGGATGGCGGGAATCGCCGCGAACCGGCGCTCGATCCACTTGATGGTGACGTCGATCGGCCGGCCGAACATCCAGGAGAGGAGCCCGAGTGCGAAGAAGTTCTTCGACCGCTCGGCCTCCCGCTTGGTCACGCCCTCGATGCCGTCCGTCGCCCGGAGGGTCATCGACGTCATCGGCACCTTGTAAACGTGGTAGTCGCGGAGGCTCTCGTCGTCGAGCGGGTTCGCCGGGTAGCCGGCCTTGTCGAGGTTCCTGTCGGTGAACTCGTCCGCGTCCGCGATCACCGACCCGCCGCGCTCGAGCGCCCCGATGTTCGTCTTGAGCGCCGCAGGGTTCATGACGACGAGGACGTTCGGGCGGTCTCCGGGCGTGAGGATGTCGCGCGAGGCGAAGTGGATCTGGAAGGCCGAGACGCCGTGGAGCGTCCCTCGCGGCGCCCGGATCTCGGCGGGGAAGTCGGGGAGCGTCGCGAGGTCGTTGCCGAGGACGGCGGTCTCGTTCGTGAAGAGCCCGCCCGTGAGCTGCATCCCGTCGCCGGAGTCGCCCGCGAAGCGGACGACGACTCGCTCTCGCTCCTCGACGGCTTTCGTCACTCGACAGCCTGTGGCATGTCCCGGAAACGATTGTACCCGTCGGCCAGGATGCGCCACTCGCCGAAGCTACCGATGCGATGCGGTCATGCCGCGAGGATCCGCCCCAGCCTCTTCCGCTCGATGTTCCGCCCGGTGACGAGCGCCACCGAACGGCCCGCGACGCCCACCTTGCCGGCGAGGAGCGCCGCCGTCGCGGCCGAGCCCGCTCCCTCCGCTACGAGCCCGTGCTAGCCGGCGAGGAAGCGGATCGCCTCCTCGAGCTCCGCCTCCGTGACCGCGACGATCTCCGCGACATGCGCGCAGATGAGCCCGACGGTGACGGCGCCCGGCTCGAGGTTCCCTGCGAGCCCGTCGGCGAGCGTCGGGCGCACCGCGACCGGCACAGCGCGGCCGGCGGCGTGCGCGGCGCTCATCGCTTGCGAGGCCTCGGCCTCCACGCCGACGACGCGGACGCCCGGGACGGCCGAGGTCCAGAGGGCGACGCCCGCGCAGAGCCCGCCGCCCCCGACCGGGCAGACTATCGTGAGCGGCTCGCCCAGCAGCTCGTCGAGGAGCTCGACCGCAACCGTCGCCTGGCCGGCGATCACGTCCGGGTCGTTGTAGGCGGAGACGTAGCGCCGGCCGGTCGCCGCGAGGGCGAGCGCGTGCCGCTCCGCCTCGTCGTAGCTCCTCCCGTGGCGGACGAGCTCGACCGGAAAGCGCTCGAGCGCCGCGAGCTTCGGCGGGGCGGTGGTCTCGGGGACGACGACCGTGGCCGCGACCTCGAGGGCGGCGGCCGCCCAGGCGACGCCGAGGGCGTGGTTCCCCGCCGAGGCGGTCACGACGCGCTCTCCGGGGGCGACCCGGGTCAGGGCCGCGAGCGCGCCGCGCACCTTGAAGGAGCCCGTGGGCTGGAGGGTCTCGAGCTTGAGCAGCGCACCCGGAGCGAGGGAAGGGCTCGCGACGAGCGGCGTCGGGCGAAGGTGCGGCCGGATCCGTCTCTCGGCCTCGAGCACCTCCCCCCGCTCGGGCGGCCGGACGTCGCGCACGCGAGTCAGCGCGCCTGCGACGTCGCAGCGGGTTGTGGGCCGGGACCAGGCGGCGCGGCGGCGCCACGCGTGAACATGACGGCGGCGAGGACGGCGCCGACGACGAAGGGGACTCCGATGAGCGCGAACGCCAGGCCGACCCGGTGGCGGCGGAGCCGGGGCAGGGGCGACGGCGGCCGGGCCGGGCCGGCGGGGCCCGGCCCGGGAGAAGGGGGCGGCTCGAGAATCGGGGACTCCACGACTGCCTCGCAGGTCAAACAGAGCGACGCTCGATTCTCCCTGACGCTGCCGTGATAAGAAAGCTCTCTTGTCGCGGAAGACCCGCTTCGAGCTCGTCCCGCCGCCGGCCGCGTGAGCGCGCCGCCCGAACTCGTCTCGCTCCGCGGCATCGTCAAGGACTTCCCCGGCGTCCGGGCGAACGACAGCGTCGACTTCGACCTCCGGCCCGGCGAGATCCACGCCCTCCTCGGCGAGAACGGGGCCGGCAAGACGACGCTCATGAACATCCTGGCCGGCATCCACCGCCCCGACGCCGGCGAGATCCGGATCCGCGGCGAGGAGGCTCATCTCCGCTCCCCGCGCCAGGCGATCGAGCGCGGAGTCGGGATGGTGCACCAGCACTTCCGCCTCGTCGACCGCTTCACCGTGGCCGAGAACGTCACGCTCGGCTGGCACACGCCCCGGGCGATCGTCAACCGCCGGGCGCTCGAGCGGGAGATCGGCACGCTCGCCGCCTCCTACGGGATCGCGGTCGAGCCCGCGCGGGCCGTCCGGGAGCTGTCCGTCGGCGAGCAGCAGCGGGTCGAGATCCTGAAGAACCTCTACCGGGGCGCCGAGATCCTCGTCCTCGACGAGCCGACCGCCGTGCTCACGCCCCAGGAGGCCGCGGGGCTCTTCGAGAGCCTGCGCCGGATGGCGGCGGAGGGCCGCGGCGTCGTCTTCATCTCGCACAAGCTCGACGAGGTCATGACCATCGCCGACCGCATCACCGTCCTGCGGCGGGGCCGAAACGTCGCGACGGTCACGGCGACGGAGACGTCGCCCGGAGAGCTCGCCCGGATGATGATCGGCCGCGACCTCCCTCAGGCCGAGCCACCCGCGGCGCACCCGTCCGAGGAGCGGATCCTCGAGCTCGCCGGGCTCGAGGCCGACGACGATCGCGCGCACCGGGCCCTCCGGGGCGTCGACCTCCAGGTGCGAGCGGGAGAGATCCTGGGCATCGCGGGGGTCGCCGGGAACGGCCAGGTGCAGCTCGCCGAGGCGATCGTCGGCCTGCGGCCCGCGCGCGCCGGGCGAATCCTCTTCCGCGGCCAAGACGTCACCCGCTGGCCGCTCAGGCGCCGCATCCAGGCCGGAATCGGCTACACGCCGGAGGACCGGCTTCGCCACGGCGTGGCGCCGTCCCTCTCGATCGTCGACAACCTCATCGCGAAGAGCTACCGAAGCGCGCCGGTCGGCCGCCGGCTTCTGGTCGATCGGCGCGCCGCGCGGCGCCTCGCGGCCGAGCTCGTCGAGCGCTTCGACGTCCGCGGCGCCGACCTCGACGCCCCCGCCGGCTCCCTCTCCGGCGGCAACCTCCAGAAGCTCGTGCTCGCGCGCGAGCTCTCGGCCAACCCGTGGCTCCTCGTCGCGGCGCAGCCGACGCGCGGCCTCGACCTCGGCGCGGCCGAAGCGACCAGGCGGCTCCTGCTCGAGCTCCGTGCGGCGGGGAAGGGCGTCCTCCTGATCAGCGAAGACCTCGACGAGCTCCTGGCCCTTTCCGACCGGATCGCGGTCATCTACGCGGGGAGGATCGCGGCGACGTTCCCGGCCGAGGAGGCGGACGAGGAGCGCCTCGGCCTCCTCATGGCAGGTTTTCCCGGCGAGTCGCCGGGAAAACCGAAGGAAGAGCCGAGCGGCCGGTGAAGGCGGTGATCTCTCTTGGTGGAGCTGTTGCCCGACGGGCAAAGGGTCCTGGGATTCAGCTCGGCGCCGTCGCGGCCGGCATCGGCCTCTCGGCACTCATCCTGATGACGATCGGGCTCTCTCCGGGCGACTCGCTCACGACCCTCTTCCGGGGTGCCTTCGGCTCCCACTTCGCGCTCACGCAGTCGACCCTCAAGGCCGTCCCGCTCGCCCTCTGCGGGCTCGCGGTGGCGCTGCCCCTGCGCATCCGCCTCTGGAACATCGGCGCGGAGGGTCAGTTTCACCTCGGCGCGATCGCGGCGGCGTGGGTCGCGCTCAGCCTGCCTGACCTCCCGACGGGCGCTCTCTTGCCGCTGACGATCGCCGCAGGGATGGCCGGCGGAGCGGCCTGGGCGCTCCTTGCCGCGATCCCGCGGGCGATCTGGGGCGTGAACGAGATCATCACGACGCTCCTCCTGAACTACGTCGCCCTCCAGCTCCTCGCCTACCTCCTGACCGGGCCGCTTCAAGGCTCGCAGAGCCTCGGCTTCCCGATCTCAGACGTCCTCCCGTCGGGTGCGGCGCTGCCTCGCCTCGGCTCGAGCCTGATCCACGCCGGCGTCTTCTTCCCCCTCGCTGCGGCGGCGCTTCTCATCGCCGTGCTCCGCTTCACGAAGTGGGGCTACGAGGTGCGGATGATCGGCGCGAGCCCGGAGGCGGCGCGCGTCTCCGGCATGTCGGCGACGAAGAGCATCCTCGTCACGCTCGGCGCAGGCGGTGCGCTCGCCGGCCTCGCCGGGACGATCGAGGTGACCAACACCTTCGGCCAGCTCCAGCAGGGGATCAGCCCGGGCTACGGCTACATGGCGATCGCGATCGCCGCGCTCGCCGGGACGAACCTCGTCGCGACGATCGCCGTCGCCTTCCTCTTCGGCGGCTTCGTCATCGGCGGCCTTGCGCTGCAGGTGCTCTCGGTCCCGCAAGCGTTCGTGCTCATGCTCCAGGGGATCATCCTCTTCTGCGCCGTCGGCGGCGCCCGCCTCGCCGCCGCCAGGTGGGGCCGGCCGAGGCGAAAGGAGGCGCCGTCCACACCCTGACGACGCTCCTCGCGGCCGGCATCGCCGCCGGCACGCCGCTCCTCTTCGCGTCGCTCGGCGAGATCGTCGCCGAGCGGGCCGGGGTCGTGAACCTCGGGCTCGAGGGGATGATGCTGCTCGGGGCGGTGACCGGGTTCCTCGTCATGGACGCCTCCGGCTCGGTGTGGCCTGGGGTCCTCGCCGCCGTCGCCGCGGGCACCGTCGCCGCCGGCGTGCACGCCTTCTTCGCCGTGACGCTCCGCGCGAACCAGATCATCTCCGGCCTCGGCGTCACGATCGCCGGCGCCGGCCTCGCCGCGATCATCGGCCGCTCGGTCGTCGGCAAGGCGCCGAAGACGTACTTCCACGAGGTCCGGGTCCCCGGCCTCGGCCACATCCCGGGCCTCGGCACGATTCTCTTCCACCACCACGTCCTCGTCTTCGCCGGCTACCTCATCGTCCCGGTCGTGTGGTGGGTGCTGCGCGGGACGCGGCTCGGCCTGCACCTGCGCGCCGTCGGCGAGAACCCGGCTGCCGCGGACGCCATGGGCGTCCCGGTCGCGCTGTACCGCTGGGGCGCCGTCCTCTTCGGCGGCGCGATGGCCGGCCTCGCGGGCGCGACCTTCTCGCTCGCGGAGTCCCCCGGCTGGACGGAGGGCATGACCGCCGGCCGTGGCTGGATCGCTGTCGCGCTCGTCATCTTCGCGACCTGGGACCCCCTGCGCGGCCTCGTCGGCGCCTACCTCTTCGGCTGCCTCGACGCCCTTCCCGGCTGGGACCAGGCAAACCAGGTTCTCAACCTCCAACCGACGCTCCTGGGGATGATCCCGTACGTGGCGACCATCATCGTCCTGATCGCGGTCACCGTGCTCGGTCTCCAGCGGCGCCTCGGAGCGCCGCAGGCGCTCGGCGCCCCGTACGTCCGAGGCGAGTAGTCGCGCGCTTCGGCGACCACACGCTCAGCGCTCGAGCTCCGCCTCCAGCCGATCGAGCTCCGCCTCGAACTCCTGCCGCATCTGCCGCTTCTCGTCGTCCGAGGCCCACGAGCCCTCGACGCCGTTCAGGCTGAACTCACGCACCTTCTCCGGGCCCCAGCCGGCGGCGTTGACCATCTTCACGTACTCCGAGCCGATGTCCGTGTGGAACATCGGCGGGTCGTCCGAGTTGATCATCACCCGGAGGCCCTTTGCGACCATCTCGCGGATGGGATGCGTCGTGTAGTCCTCCGGGTCGAAGTAGCAGACCGCCGTCGCCGTCGGGCAGACCGTGAAGAGAATGCCCTCGTCGCGGCACCGGGCCACGACGGACTCGTCGCCGAGGACGTGGTAGCCGTGGTCGATGCGCTCGCAGCCGAGCACGTCGAGGCACGTCGTGATGTTCTCGGCCGGCGCGTCCTCGCACGCGTGCGCCGTCAGCCGCAGCCCGCCCTGCCCGGCGAGCCGGTACGCCTCCACGAACTTCTCCGGCGGATCGGGCGCCTCCGCCCCGTCCATGCCCAGCCCGATCAGCTCGTCCCGCCGGTGCTCGAGCACCTGCTCGACCATCTCGCGCGCCATCTCCGGCGGGTCCTGCCGGTAGACGTCCGCGATCAGCCGGCAGGTGACGCCGAAGTCGGCCTTCGCCGCCCGCGCGCCGTCGACGAGCCCGTCGACGACGGTCTTGTACGACACGCCGCGGCGAGTGTGCAGGGTCGGGTTGAAGAACATCTCGCGGTACTTCAAGTTCCCGAGCTTGACGCCGTCTTCGATCGACTCGTACGAGGCTCGGGCGAAGTCCTCCTGATCGATCAGCGTCGAGCTAACCATGGCGAAGATCTTCAGGAACTCGTAGATCGAGTCGTAGTCGTAGAGCTTGTCGGCGTCGTCCGTCGGCAGCTCGACGCCGTGCTTCCTGGCCAGGTCGGCGAAGGTCCGCGGCCGGACCGTGCCCTCGAAGTGGCAGTGCAGTTCGGCCTTCGGGACACGCCGGAGGAACTCGTCGTAGTTCATGGCCGGCCCCTACGACTTCGGCAGCTTGCCCACGACGCCCTGGACGTACCAGTTCCACTCGACGATCTCGCCGAAGGTCATCTTGTGCCCGGCTGCGACCTTCGCCTTGCCGGACTGATCCTTGATCGGGCCGACGAACGGATCAGAGGTGCCTGCCTTGAACGCGGCGAGCTTCGCGTTCACGAGCGCGCGGACGCTCTGCGGGACCGACTGGCCGAACGGCGCGAGTTGGATCGAGCCGTCCTTGAGCGAGCCCCAGTAGTCCACCGACTTCCAGGTGCCGTTCTCGGCCGCCTTGACCGCGCGAGCGTAGTAGGGCCCCCAGTTGAGGACGTTCGCGGAGAGGAAGGCCTTCGGCCCGAACCTGACCATGTTCGAGTTCCAGGTCGAGGCGAGCTTGCCCTCGGCCGCCGCCTCCTGGAGGACGGAGGGGCTGTCCTCGATGCCGAAGAGGACGTCTGCGCCGGCGTCGATGAGCGACTTCGCCGCCTGCTTCTCCTTGGGCGGGTCGAACCAGGCCGAGATGAGGACGACCTTGACCTTGACCTTCGGGTTCACGCTCTGCGCCCCGAGGGTGTAGGCGTCGATGTCCCGCACGACCTCGGAGATCGGGAACGAGCCTACGTAGCCGAGCACGTTCGTCTTCGTCAGCTTCCCGGCGATCATCCCCTGCAGGTACGAGGCGTGCCAGTGGTCCGTGTAGTAGGTCGTGATGTTCGGCCCCCGCATGAAGCCCGTGGCGTGCATGAACTTGATCTGCGGGTACTGCTTCGCCTTCTGGACGACGCCGGGGCCGTAGCCGAAGCTCGTCGCGAAGATCATGTTCGCGCCCTGGGCGGCGAGCTGATCGATCGCGGCACCGACGTTCGCCTCAGGGACAGACTCGAGCTTGATCGTCTTGACGCCGGAGACGTGGGACTGGACGTAGAGACGGCCCTGGTCCTGCTGGTAGCTCCAGCCTGAGTCGCCGACCGGGCCGACGTAGATGAAGCCGACGGTGAACGTCTTCGCCCGCGCGGCGGTCCCGGCCGCCGCGACGAGGAGCGGCACGAGCAGGAGAAGAGCAAGGAGCGCGAGACGAAGGCGACGCATTGGGAACCTCCTGGAGAAGCGGGCCGGAAGATCGAGGGCGATTATCCGACCGCGGAATATCGAAGGCAAGCAGCACCTCGCTAAGAGGTCGCCTCCGGGACGTGGGCCGTCCGCGGGTCGAGCCACACGATGTACTCCGCACCGCACGGTTCGAGGCCGTGGGCGGCGGGCCGCAGCTCGCGGACAATCAGTCCAGCGAGTCCTGCGGCTTCGACTTGCGCTTGCGCCAGAAGAAGAGCCCCCCGACGAGCGCGCCGAGGGCGACGAGCGCGCCGCGGCCGCCGCCGGGAACGGCACGGGCCTTCGCGCGCATGACGCGCTTCGCGATCGGCTTCGTGACCGTGTAGACCGTGTAGCCGATCAGGGCCTTGCGCTTGTTCAGCATCGCTCTCCCTTTCGTCGTCCCCCGCGAGTCTATATGTCCTCGCGCGGGCCTCGGCCGCGGCTCGGCGTCAGAAGGGGCGGGGCCGGCGGGGTCCCCGCCGGCCCCTGCTGACGAGGGTCACTCCTCGACCCGTGGGACGCCGGAGAGGACGAAGTCCTGGCTTCTGCGCCCTAGGGATGATCCGGGCCGAGGAGTGGGGATGGGGACGCCTTGTTCGCCACGCCCTGCCCCGTCTCCTTCCCGGCCCCGACCTTGTGCTTCTTCTTGTGGTTCTTGCCCGGCTTCGCCCCCTGCGCGGCCTGCGCGGGCTTCTGCTTCGACGCCTGGGCCACCTGGCCCGGCGGCGCAGCCGGCTTCTTCCCGTGCGCGTGACCCTGTCCGTTCGCGCCCTGGCTCTCGGGCTTGCCGTGGCCGCGCTCCTTGCCTGCCTTCGGCTTTGGGCCGTTCGAGGTACCGGCGCGCGCGGCGGCGGGCGCTGGCCCGACGGCGCGGGGCGCGACCGGCGGCGGAGCAGCCTCCTCGCGCTTCGCCGGAGCAGCCGCAGGCGGAGGCGACACGGCGGCATGCTGCTCCCCGAGGCCTTTCCAGGGCTCGGGCACCACGCCGGTGCCGACGGCGACGCCGGTCCCGATCACCACCACTGTGGCGATGAGAGCCG
>JBGPNP010000066.1:0-10020 GCA_041487575.1 Gaiellaceae bacterium
CGCGAAGCCGCCGAGCCACTCGGCGTCCGCGTAGGCCGGCAGCCGCTCCCGGAGCGTGCGCCGGATCGAGTCCTCGTAGCCGGGGTCGACCTCGCGCCGGCACTCGTCCCGGCTCGCGAGCTCCTCGGGCGGCTGGTACGCCACGACCAGCGCGATCCCGGCCCGGTCGGGGCGAAGGACGAGGTTCGAGACCATGTCGGAGAAGGTCAGCCGCGCCTGCGGCCGGCCGGCAGGCTGGCGAACGGCCGCCACCTGGACCCGGCGGAGCGAGATCGGCAGGTCGAGCCCGGCGCAGCGTGCGAGCTCTGCGCCCCAGCCGCCGGCCGCGTCCACGACGACGTCCGCCTCGATCGGCCCGTGGTCGGTCTCGAGCGCGCGGACGCGTCCGCCGGAGACGCGAAAGCCCGTCGCCCGCGTCCCAACCCGCGCCTCGAGCCCGTGGCGGAGCCCGGCGGCGAGCCAGGAGAGCGTCATCTTCTGCGCGTCTGCGAAGCCGCCGTCCGGCTCGTAGGCGCCGCCCGCGATGCCCTGGAGCGAGAGGAGCGGCTCGAGCTGGGCGATCTCCTCCGGCCCGACGGCGCTCGTGTCGACACCCCAGGAGCGCAGCCGGCCGACGTTCTCCTCGAGGGCCGGCAGCCGCTCGGCATCGGCGACCATGACGTACCCGGTGGAGACGTAGCCCGAGTCGCCCGTCCCGACCTCCTCGGCCCAGCGCTGGATGATCTCGACGCCGCGAACGGCGAGCCGCGCCGTCACCTCGTTCGAGTAGTGGCGCCGCACCATCGAGAAGCAGAGCCCCGAGTCCCCGGCGCAGATCGCGTCGCGCTCGACGAGGGCGACCGATGCGCCCGAGCGGGCGAGCTGGAAGGCGATGCTCGTCCCGAAGAGACCACCGCCGACGACGACCGCGTCGAATCCCACGTAGCTATCATTCCAAGCATGAGGCGGCTCCGTGCAGCGCTCGCGTTCGTCGACCGGTACATCACGCTCGCGGGCAGGAACTGTTGTGCCGGACGCTCGTGGGCGAAGCTCGACAAGAGCCTCTGCGCCCGCGACCCGGATAACTGGCCCAAATAGCCTCCCGAGAAGCTCGTCTGCGCGGCCGGCGAGAGTAAGCTCTCCGGCACGCATGAGCGCCACCGACCGCGACACGGGCTCGCTCCGGTCCGCGTACTACGCGACGCGGCCGATCAGCCGCGACAACCTCGTTCCCGAGGACCCGACGCTCGGGCTGATCGCGTTCTCGAGCCCGTTCGACCCCGCGCCCTCCCTCCGGATCGAGGACGGCCGCGTCGTCGAGCTCGACGGGAAGACGGAAGCCGAGTTCGACCTCATCGACGAGTTCGTCGCGCGCCGCGGTATCAACCTGTCCGTGGCCGAGGAGGCCATGGCGCTCGACACGATCGCGTTCGCGCGGATGCTCGTCGACCCCGCCGTGCCCCGGCCGGAGATCACGCGCCTCGTCGCCGGGATGACCCCCGCGAAGATCGCCCAGACGCTCGCACTCCTGACGCCGGTCGAGATCCTCCAGGCGATGCAGAAGATGCGCGTGCGCCGGACGCCGTCGATCCAGGCGCATGTGACGAACCGCGTCGACCACCCGCTCCTGATCGCCGCGGACGCGGCCTCCGCCGCCGCGCTCGGCTTCCGCGAGCTCGAGACGACCGTCCCCATCCTCCGAGACGCGCCCGCGAACGCGCTCGCTCTCCTCGTAGGAAGCCAGGTCGCCTCGGCGGGCGCGCTCACGCAGTGCTCGGTCGAGGAGGCGACCGAGCTCGAGCTCGGCATGCGCGGGCTGACCACGTATGCGGAGACGGTCTCGGTCTACGGCACCGAGCAGGTCTTCGTGGACGGCGACGACACTCCCTGGTCGAAGGCCTTCCTCGCCTCCTGCTACGCCTCGCGGGGCCTCAAGATGCGCTTCACGTCGGGCTCCGGCGCCGAGGTGCTCATGGGCGCGGCCGAGGGGAAGTCGATGCTCTACCTCGAGGCGCGCTGCATCGCGGTCACTCGCGCCGCCGGGGCGCAGGGCGTCCAGAACGGCGGCATCGACGGCGTCAACGTCACCGCTTCCGTGCCGGACGGAATGCGCGAGGTGATCGCCGAGAACCTCTGCGTGATGATGCACGACCTCGAGTCCTGCACCGGGAACGACACGCTCATGTCGGCCTCCGACCTCCGCCGCATGGCGCACACGCTGCCGCTCCTCCTCGCCGGCTCCGACTTCCTCTTCTCGGGCTTCGGCTCCATCCCGGCCTACGACAACGCCTTCGGCCCCTCGAACATGAACGCCGAGGACATCGACGACTACCTCGTCATCCAGCGCGACTGGGGCTTCGAGGGCGGGCTGCGCTCGCGCGAGGACGCCGAGCTCCTTCCGCTGCGCCGCCGCGCCGCCGAGGCCTGCCGGGCCGTCTTCGAGGAGCTCGGGCTGGCGTCGTTCTCGGACGAGGACGTCGAGGCCTGCGTCCTGGCACACGGGAGCCTCGACGTGCCGCCCCTCTCCCCCGACGCCGTGCCGACCGCGGGTGAGCGGGTCATGGAGCAGGGGATCACCGCCCTCGACGTCGTGCGCGCTCTCGCCTCGCACGGGTACGAGGTCGAGGCGGAGCGCGTGCTCGAGATGCTCCGCCAGCGCCTCCTCGGCGACTTCCTCCAGACCTCCGCGATCTTCGACGAGGACATGCGCGTCCTCTCCAACCTGACCGATCCGAACGACTACGTCGGGCCGGGCTCGGGCTACCGCCTCTCCGCCGAGCGCCGATCCCAGATCGCCCGCGTGCGGCAGGTCTGGTCACCCGGCGACCTCGCCGCCGAGCAGGCGCTGGCGGCCGGCTGCCTCGATCTCACCGAGACCGGGCCCGCCCGCGCCCGCGTCCGACCGGATGAGGTGGTCGTCGGTCTCTCGCCGTCGTTCGCCGAAGAGCTCTGGGTCGCGCTCAACGGCATGACCGTCGCGGAGACGCTCCGCCAGGTGCTCGCCGGGATCGAGGAGGAGGGGCTCACGAGCCGCCTCGTGCGCGTCCGGAGCTCGCTCGACCTCGGCCTGATCGGCTGGACCGCGGCACGGCTCTCGGGCTCCGGCATCGGCATCGGTCTCCAGGCGAAGGGAACGGTGCTCATCCACCGGGCCGACCTGCCGCCGCTCGGAAACCTCGAGCTCTTCTCGATCGCGCCGCGCGTGACGCCGGAGCTCTACCGCGCCCTCGGCAAGAACGCCGCCCGCTACGCGAAGGGAACCGGGGTGGAGCCGCTCCTCCTCCCAGAGTCGAGCGAGCCGCTCGGGCCCAAGTACCACGCGCGCGTCGTCGCCATGGTCGCGGTCGAGCGCCGGCTCGTGCGGCCCGCCGACCCCGTGGAGCTGGAGGCGCGGTGGCCGGGCTGACGTACCCGCTCTCCGAGAGCGCGCGCGACCGAGTCCGCACGGCAAGCGGGCACGCCGTCTCGGAGATCACACTCGACGCCGTCCTCGCCGGTGAGATCGGGTCCGACGACGTCCGCATCAGCCCGGACACGCTGCGCTTGCAGGCGGGCTTCGCCGGGGAGGGCGGGAACCCGCAGCTCGCCGAGAACCTCCGCCGCGGGGCGGAGCTGACGGCCTTCTCGGACGAGGAGCTCCTCCGGTTCTACGAGATGCTCCGGCCGGGGCGCGCGTCGGCGGCCGAGCTCGACTCCCTGGCCGGCGCGCTCGAAGGCCGTGGCGCCGAGCGCTGCGCCGTGCTCGTCCGGGAGGCCCGAGCGGCGTACGTCCGGCGCGGCCTGATCACGTAGGATGGCCCCGAAGGAGGTCGCCGTGACACGTGACGAGAGGATCACCCGCCGCGAGCTGGCCGCCCTGGCGCAGGACGAGAGGGGGCGGCGGCTCCTGCAACTCGCCCTCCGCGGCATCCAGGAGTCGGGGCGCGGCCTCACGATCGGCTGCTGGGTGAAGCCGACCGGCGGCGTGTCCGGCTGCGTCTTCCAGCACGCGTACTGGCAAGGGGTCTCCGAGGGCCTCTTCGAGCCGGCGCGCGGCGCCAAGGCCGGGATCAAGGACGCCGTCTCCGCGGAGGACTTCGCGCTCGTCATGGCGGCGATCAGGGCGCTCGACGTCCTCGGGCGCCGCCGCTTCGTCCGCCTCAAGCTGGGCCGCTTCGGCGTCCCGCGGCGCGAGCTCGACGAGGGCGCCTGGCGGGACGCGGTCGAGCGGCTCCTCGTCGACGCGCTCGCCGCCGGGAGCCCGCGCCGGCAGGCGGCGCCGACACCGTCGAGCGCCGCCGCCGGGTAGAGAACCGCTCAGGCGCGGTCGAGCGCCTATCGGCTCGTGTCGATGCGGGAGACGGTGTTGGCCGTCATGCTCGTGACCCACACGGAGCCGTCGGCAACGGAGACAGCCTGCGCAGCCGCTTGGAGGCTGTTGCCGGTGCCGCCGCCCGCGATCCGGATCGGAGCGCCGACCTTCTTGCCAGTCGTGGCGTCGACGCGGTCGACCGTCCCATCGGTTTGGTTCGCGACCCAGACGGAGCCGGCCGCCGCACCGATCCAGGTCGGGTTGTGTCCGAGCCCGATCTCCGCTGTGACCTTCATGGTCTCGGGATCGACGCGCGAGAGGGTGCCGCTGCCGCGGTTCGCGACCCAAACGCTGCCGTTCGCGACCACCGCTCCGACCGGGAACTGACCGACCGCGACCCGTGAGGTCCGTCCCGTCGCAGGGTCGATCCGGACGAGCGCGCCGTCCTCGAACGCCGTCGCCCAGACCGCACCAGCGCCGAACGCAAGCCCTCGCGCAGCGTTCTGGCTGACTGGAACGGACTCGCCGATCCGGCGTCTCGTAGCCGGGTCGACGCGGATCACCGCGCCGGGTCTCACCTGCTCGATCCAGAGTGAGCCATCGCCATACGCGAGGGCGCCGATCGGGCGGTCGAACTGCAGCCGGCCGAGGATCTCACCGGTACGCCAGTCGAGCTCGAGTACCTCCCCGGGCTTGGCGTCCGAGCCATCCGGCTCGTGCGTGAGCCAGAGCGAGTCTCCGACCCGGATCGAGCTGGGGACGACTCCGCCAAGGCTCACCGACTTCTCTACGGCGCCAGTTGCCAGATTGATACGAACGAGGTTTGCACCCGAGTTGCCGGCGGCGAGGGGGTTCAGCGACACCCAGAGCGCGTCGTCGCCGGCCGTCAGCCAGTTCGGCGGGCCGGGGACGCGGAGCGTCGCGACGACGCTGTCCACGGTCGTCTCGTTCTTCCTGCCGATCGTGAACGCGAGCACAACGCCGACTATCGCCGCCATGATCGTCAGCGCGACGACGGCGATCCGCGAGCGCCGCGTCCCGAGGAACGAGGGACGCCGGACGGGGGCGCTCTCTGGTTGGTGCACGGTACTCATCATTCCATCCCTCCTTGTCAGACGTGTCGAGCGGGATGGAACCAGCGTCGCCGCCGCCCGGCTTCGGGGATTACCCTGGACGTGCTCCTGATTCAGGGTTTCCCCTGAGGGACGACCGGACCGGGTTGTGCGACGATTCGCACGTGGGGCAGCGCGTGCTGATCGTCGACGATCACGCCGACTTCCGGGCGCTCGCCCGTGCGGTCCTCGAGGCTGACGGGTTCGTCGTCGTCGGCGAGGCGGCAGACGGGGCGGCCGCCTTCGATGAGGTGAGGAGGACGCGCCCCGACGTGGTCCTCCTCGATATCCAGCTTCCGGACATCTCGGGCCTGGACGTCGCCGACGCGCTCTGCGAAGGCGGCGACGGGCCGGTGGTCGTCTTGATCTCGAGCCGTGACGCCGGCGACTTCGGCTCGCGAATCGCACGGAGCGGAGCGCGCGGCTTCATCACGAAGAGCAGCCTCTCGGGCCCCGCCCTTGCTGCGCTCGTCTCGCCGTGAGGGCGACCCGGGCTTCGCTCGGCCGCAGGCTCGACGTGGCGCTTCCGCGCATCGACCCCGTGCTGCTTCTCCCTGCGGCCGCCGCGATCGGCCTCGCGGCCGCCTGGGGCGCCCTCTCCACCGGCGCGAGCGCGGCGATCGGCCTCGCGGCCGCCTGGGGCGCCCTCTCCACCGGCGCGAGCGCGGCCCGAGTCGCGATCGACCTCGCCGTCGCCTGGTCGTTTGCCGCAGCCGCCGTCCTCGCGCTCGCGCGGACGCCCCACCGGCGCGCGGGCTGGCTCATGGCGTCGGTGACCGGCGCGTGGTTCCTCGACTACCTGACGCTCTCGTCCTCCCCGCTTGCCTGGACGGTCGGCACCCTGCTCGGGACGCTCTTCGCGGCGCTCCTCGTCCAGCTCCTCCTCTCCTACCCCGGCGGGCGAGCCTGGTCGGCGCCCGCGCGCCTCGTCATCGCGTCGACCTACGCCGCCACGCTCGGGGTCGCGCTCCTGAGCTCCTTCACCCTCCCGGACAACCGAAACCTTGTCCTCGTCACGCCGGACCAGGGCTTCGCGGACTCGGTCATGCGTGTCGACAGCGGCATCGGCGTTGCGATCACGCTCGCGCTTCTCGCCCTCATCGGGCAGCGTCTCCTCGCCCTTCGCGGCGTCGCCCGGCGGGCGGCGCTGCCGCTCCTGGTCGGCGGCGCGCTCGCCACTCCGCTCTCGTCGGTTCGGTTCGCCCTCAGCGTCGCCTCCGGCCACGATCACCTCGTCGATCGGCTGGCGCTGCCGGACCAGGCCGTCACGATCCTCATCCCGCTCGGCTTCCTCGCCGGTCTCCTCCTGACCCGTCTACGCCGCTCCGAGGTCTCGAGCCTCGTGGTCGAGCTTCGGTCGAGCGGCTCGCAGACGCTCCGCGACCGCCTCGCCCATGCGCTCGGCGACCCGACGCTCGAGGTGGCCTACTGGCTCGAAGGGCAGCAGAGATACGTCGACTCCCAAGGGGGCCCGGTCGCGCTCCCCGAGTCCGGCGAGCGGGCCGTGACCCAGGTCGTCGCAGGCGGCGTCCCGGTCGCCGCGCTCATCCACGAGCCCGCGCTCCTCGACGACCGCGATCTCGTCGAATCGGTCCGAGCGACCGCGGGGCTCGTGCTCGAGAACGAGCGCCTCGCCGCCGAGGTACGGGCCCAGCTTTCCGAGGTACGAGCCTCTCGAGCACGCATCGTCGCCGCAACAGACTCCGAGCGCCGGCGGCTCGAGCGAGACCTCCACGACGGGGCGCAGCAGCGGCTCGTCGGGCTCTCTCTCCAGCTCCGTCTCGCGCAGGCGCGCACCGCCGACCCGCAGGCGGCCGGCGCGCTTGCTCAGGCCCAGGAGGACCTCGAGCGGGTGCTCGGGGAGCTGCGCGAGTTCGCGCGCGGAATCCATCCGAGCATCCTCCGCGAGGACGGCCTCGACGCCGCCGTCGAGACGCTCGCCCGGCGCGCGTCTCTTCCGGTCGAGGTCGAGGGCTCCGTCGGAGGGCGGCTGCCGGACGCCGTCGAGCTCGCGGCGTACTTCTTCGTCTCGGAGACGCTGACGAACGTTGCCAAGCACGCGCAGGCCTCGTTCGCGACCGTGACGCTCGAGCGCCGCCATGGACGCGTGCGTATCTCTGTCGCCGACGACGGCGTCGGCGGCGCCGACCTCTCGAAGGGAACCGGTCTCCGCGGTCTCGCAGATCGCCTGGCGGCGATCGACGGAACGCTGGGCATCGAGGACGTGCCCGGAGGCGGAACGACCATCGTCGCGGAGATCCCGTGCGCGTCGTGATCGCCGACGACGCCGTGCTCGTCCGCGAGGGGATCGCGAGGCTCCTCTCCGACGCCGGCTTCGAGGTCGTCGGTCACGCGGGCGACGCGGAGGAGCTCATGCGCCTTGTCCAGGCTGCGAAACCCGATGTCGCCGTCGTCGACATCCGGATGCCGCCCACGCACTCCGACGAGGGCCTGGTCGCCGCACAGGAGATCCGCCGGCGACATCCTCTGACCGGTGTCCTCGTGTTGTCGCAGCACCTTGAGCCACGGTACGCCGTGCGGCTCCTCGAGGAGGCTCCGCGACGCGTCGGCTACCTCCTCAAGGAACGAGTCGGCCGGATCGAGGAGCTCACGGACGCGCTGCGGCGGATCGCAGCCGGCGAGTGCGTCGTCGATCGCGCGGTCGTCGACGAGCTCATGGCCCGGCGGCGGAGGCGCGATCCTCTCGAGGAGCTCAGCCGGCGGGAGCGGGAGATCCTGTCGCTGATGGCCGAGGGACGGTCGAACCAGGCGATCTGCCAGCACCTCTACCTGAGCCCGAAGACGATCGAGACCCACATCCGGAGCCTCTTCGGCAAGCTCGGCCTCGTCGAGGCACCCCGGGACAACCGCCGCGTGCTGGCTGTCTTGGCGTACCTACGCTCCTGACAGCCCATTGGACGGGCCGGCGGAGTAGCCTCTCGCGGGTGAAACGTGGCGATCGAGGCGCTTCGTAGTGCTCGTCGCCGGGGTCGATGTCGGCAACTCGACCACGGAGGTCGCTGTCGCCCGCGTCGAGCCTGGGCGGGAGCCGGAGTGGCTCCTCGTCGACCGGCAGCGGACGACCGGGGCGAAGGGTTCGGTGGCCTGTGCAGCCGGGGTCGCCGATCTCCTCAGCCGCGCCGAGCGCCGGATCGGCGAGCGGCCGCACGTCCTCCTCCTCGCCGAGCTGAACCCGGTCGAGGCAGGCCTCGTAGAGCTCGGCCGTCTCGAGGAGGTCGAGCTCGAGCGCACTGCGATCGCGCGGCCGGCGAGCGAGACGCCCTCCGGCCTCGGCGTCGCGGCAGGCAGGCTCGTCCCGCTCGAGGGGCTCGCCGGCTCCTCGAAGCCCGGGCCTGTCGTCGCGGTCGTCGCGGAGACAAACTTCGAGGCGGCCGCGAGCCGCCTACGGGAAGCCCGCTCACGAGGCTGGGCGATCGCGGCTGCGATCGTCCGGGGAGACGACGCCGTCCTCATCGGCAACCGCTTTGACCGCACCATCCCGATCGTCGACGAGGTCGCCGACGCGGCGGAGCTCCCGGCGGGCGCTCTCGCCGCAGTCGAGGTCGGCCCTGAGGGTGGGAGCGTCGAGCACCTCTCCGATCCGCTCCGTCTCGCGGTCCTTCTCGGCCTCACGCCGAAGGAGGCCCGGACCGCGCGCCACGCCGCGCGCGCCGTCGCCGGCTACCGCGCCGCGATCGTCGTCAAGACTCCGCGAGCGGCGACCGCAGGGAGCCGCGGGGAGGCCGTCGCGCCGATCCTCCTCGTCGGGCCGAACGGCGAGACACACTCCCTGGACGAGCACGCCGAGCCTCCTTCCCCAGGCGAGGTCACGGGCATCCGCGGCGCCGCCGGCGACCGCGACGGCCTGCTCGACGTCTGCTGGCGCCGGCTTCCTGAGCCCCCGGACGATCCGGGCTTCTCGCGCCGGCTCGCGCGCAGGCGCACGCTCGCGCTCGCGCTCCTCGCCCGCGGCGACTCGGGCGGGCTCCTGGACGCGCTCTCGGCCCTCTGCCCGGGGGGCGTTCGGGTCGTCGCCCGCGAGTCCGAGGCCGCCGTCCTCGGCGCCTCGACGACCCCCGGCGCGGGCTGGGCCCCCTTCGTCCTCGACCTCGGCGGCGGGACGGTCGACCTCCACAGGGATGCCGTCGACGGCGAGCAGGCCGTCGCGACGGCGGGCGCCGGCGACCTCGTCACGCGGATCTGCGCCGCGCTCCTCGGCTGCGACTTCGAGCTCGCCGAGCGGGCGAAGCGTTCCCGCTCGGCCCGCGTCGAGACCCCGTTCACGCTCCACCACGAGGACGGGAGCCGGAGCTTCCTCGGTGAGCCGGCCCCCCCGGAGGCGCTCGCCCGGCTCTGCGCCCTCGACGGGCGCCGGCTCCGCCCGCTCTCGGCTTCGCTCGCGCCTGAGGTCTGGCGCGGGCTGCGGAGGGCCGCCAAGCGTGACGTGATCGCGCGGAACGTCCGCCGTGCGATCGACGCGGTCGGAGGCGTGCCGCGCGGCGAGCTGGTGACGCTCGTGGGCGGCTCCGCCTGCGACGGCGAGGTCGTGGACGCCGTGGCCGCGTCCCTCACCGACCTCGACGTCGCCGTCGCGCGCGGCGACGTGCTCGGCCGCCACGGCCCCCGGGCCGCAGTCGC
>JBGPNP010000067.1:0-10006 GCA_041487575.1 Gaiellaceae bacterium
AAGACGCCCGTACCTGGGACGAGGACGAGCGAGCCGAAGCCGCCCGTGAGGGTCGTGATCAGGGCGCACATGTTGCCGCTCGCATCGGCCGCCGCCATCTGCGTCGTCCCGGCGAAGGGCGCTGACCGTCCCTCGGCCCTCCGCTCGAAGGGCCGAGGATCCGCCGGCTCGATCGGCCGCGGCGCCGCTCGGTCGAGCCGGATCCCGGCTGCCCGCTCGGCCGCAAAGGCGGGGCTGGCGAGGCCCTCGACCGGGCTCGGCGCGTGCTCCGGATCGCCGTAGTGGGCCACGTTGTCGGCAAACGCGTGCCCGCAGGCCTCGGCGAGCAGATGGTAGAGCTCGACGCTTCCCGGCCCGTAGCCGGCGAGCGGGAAGCGCTCGAGGATGTTGAGCGCTTCGTAGCCGACCTGATCGTTGGCGGTCACGTAGGCGTGGCCGCGGTAGGCGGCCGGTCGCTCCAGCAGGACCTTGGGTCGGTACTCGGCGAGGTCCCCGGCGTTGAGGACGCCGCCGCCGGCGAGGATCTCGCGCTCGATCGCATCCGCCACAGGCCCGGTGTAGAACCCGGCCGGCCCCTCGCGGGCGATCCGTCGAAGCGTGGCGGCGAGGTCAGAGGTGTCGAGCCGCTCACCCGCCCCAAGGTAGCCGGCGGCCCGCGGGGGGTCGCCGCCCCGGAGGAGCAAGGCGGCCGCGTGCGGCATCGCCCGGATCTCGTCGAGCCGGTCGGCGATGACGAGGAGCAGGTTCCAGCTCACCTCGACGCCCGCCTCGGCCGCCTCGACGGCCGGCTCGAGGACCTGTGCGAGCGGGAGTTTGCCGGCCCGCTCGAGAGCCGCACAGAGGCCGGCGACCGCGCCCGGGACGGCCGGTGCGAGGCAGCCCTGCTCGTTCCGCCGCCCGAGGACGCGCGGCCAGCCGTAGTGGAGCGGGGCCGCCGCCTCGTCCAGTTCGAACATGTGCGCACCGGCAGCGCGCGGTGCCCGGGGGCAGTGGTCGACGGTGAGGAACTCGCCCGAGCCGGCGAGATAGGCCGCGAGGTGCCCGTAACCTCCCAGGCCGCACATGGACGGCTCGACGACGAAGGCCGTGAAGGCGGCCGCGACGACGGCGTCCACAGCGTTTCCGCCCGCCTCCAGCACCCGTGCCCCTGCCTCGGCCTCCATGGGGTGACCGGCCGAGACGACGCCTCGCTCCGAGGCCACCTCGGTCCGCGTCGGCACCGACTCACTCAGTCGCACTTGCGTAGCCTACGACGGAACCTGCGTCTGACGCTCCCGCTCTCGAGGCGCGGTGTCGCTCGTATACTCCCCCCCTTCATGACAGTCGTTCTCCGCGACCGCGTCGACATCACCCTCGATGCGGTTCGCCGTGTCGCCTGGCAGGGTGAGGACGTCCGTCTCCACGCGGACGCGCTCGAGCGCATCGGCGCCGCCCGCGGTTCGTTCATGGAGCTCATCGAGAGCGACCCCGACATCACGGTGTACGGGGTGACGACGGGAATGGGCGAGCGGGCGAGTGTCAAGCTCGGCCCCGATGAGCGCAAGGCCCAGGCAGCGCGACCACCCCTCGCGGGCGCCTCCTTCGGGCGCGCTCTTCCGGAGCGCGTCGTCCGAGCAATCGTGCTCGCGCGCCTCGCCAACTTCGTCGGCGGCCACGCCGCCGTCCGGCCGGAGCTTGCCGAGGCGGTCACCTCCATGCTCGACGGCCGCCCGCTCCCCGCCGTTTCGGCGCAGGGGAACGGAGGCGCCGGCGAGATCCTCGCCCTGGGCCACCTCTTCGCGGAGCTGGCCGAGCGAGTTGGGACCGAGGAGAAGGAGTCGCTCGCGCTCATCAACGGCTCACCCTGCGCGGCGGCGCTCGCCGCCGATTCCGCGCTCGCCGGCAGGAACCGGCTCCGGCTCGCGCACTGGGTCTTCGCCCTCTCGACCGAGGCGATCAAGGCGCCCCTCGAGGCCTACGCGCCCGAGCTCGAAGAGCTCTGGGGCGACGAGCACGAGACGGCGGCGCTGCGCGCCCTCCGCGCGCTCCTCCAGGGCGGGGGCGACGAGCGGCGGCCCTATCAGGCGCCCGTCAGCTACCGCATCCTCCCCCGTGTGCTCGCGGAGGCTCACCGCGCGCTCGCCGGCGTCGAGCAGGTCGCCGAGATTTCCTTGCGCTCGGTCTCGGACAACCCGGTCTACGTCCTGCCCGACCCCCAGCATCCGCTCGGGCGCGTGTGGAGCACCGGCGGTTACCACAACGGGATGGCCTATCCGGCTCTCGACCGGCTTGCATCGGCCTGGGCGAACCTCTGTCAGCTTGCCGAGCGGCACGTCGAGGGTCTCGCCAACGAAGGCTTCCTCCTCACGCCGGGAACCAGCGGCTACGCACACATCCTCCTGATGCCGATCGTCGGCTACGCCGAGGAGGCTCGCGCCGCCACGCACGCGACGATCCTCCCGCGCGGCGGCTATCCCCAGAACGACGTCACCTCCCCGAGCTTCCTCGCCTGGGAGCGCGAGCAGCGGGCCGCGGCCGCCCTCGAGGCCTGCCTGGCCGTTCTGGCCGCCTGTGCCTCGCAGGCCCTCCACGCCTCCGGCCGGGACGCCCCGCCGGCGCTCCGGGACCTTCTCGTCGAGGTGCGTGAGCTCTTTCCGCCCGTGGACGACCCGCGCACGCTCGGCCCGGACGCCGCCCGTCTGGCCGCGGCCTTCCACGAGCGCGTCCACGCGCCGGGCGAGACGCGTCCGCCCGCCGAGCGGCGTGGAGCTCGAGAGGATCACCCGTGACTGGCCCTGTCTTGCCCGCGTAACCCGCGCGACGCCCGGCTCAGGCGAACGAGCTGAGTCGCTCGAGGAGGAGCTCGACGAATGCCGGGGCGTCGATGTCGACCGCGACCTTTGCGTTCGGCGCGGGGGTGGCAATGCGACGTCGCATGTCCACCACCGTGCGTCCGCGACAGAGCCCCGAGCCGAGCTCGACGGCGACGTGCCGCTCGATCGTCGTGACGAGCCCGGGCCGGGCCACGTGGGCAACCGCGACGGCGTCGTGAATCGGCGATCCGCCGAAGTCGTACGTCTCGAGGTAGAAGCCCTGGTAGAAGTCGAGGAGCTCGGCGACCACGGCGCCGACTCGACCGGTTGGGCGAAGACGGTCGGCGTGCTCGGGCGTGAGTACCGCTCTGTTCGTCACGTCGAGGCCGACCATCGTCACGTCGAGGCCGCTCTCGAAGACGCGTCGGGCGGCTTCTGGGTCGACCCAGATGTTGTACTCGGCCGAGGGCGTCATGTTCCCCTCGGCGATCGAGCCGCCCATGAGCACGATCCGGCCGACCCTCGCGGCCGCGTCCGGGTGGCGGGCGAGGAAGAGGGCGACGTTGGTGAGCGGCCCCGTGGGCACGAGGGTCACCGGGCGATCCGATCCGAGCACCTGCTCGGCGAGGAAGTCCACCGCGTGCTGCTCGAGCGGGCGCCCGCGCGGAGGCGGCAGCGCCGGCCCGTCGAGGCCGGTCTCGCCGTGTGCGTCCGCCGCCACGACGAGCTCGCGCACGAGCGGCCGGTCGGCCCCGGCGGCCACCGGGACGTCGCCGCGACCGGCGAGCTCGAGCACCCGCAGCGCGTTGGCCGTCGTCTTCTCCAGCGTCTGGTTGCCGGCGACCGTCGTCACGCCGAGGAGCTCGAGCTCCGGGCTCGCAAGTGCGAGGAGGAGCGCGATCGCGTCGTCCTGGCCCGGATCGCAGTCGATGAGGATGGGGACCGTCATGCGCTCATCCGCTCCCAGCCCGTAGACCGTGCGGAAGATCGACCGTGATCGCCGACCGTTCGGCGGCGCTCGTCAGGAGCGCGTCGGTCGTGAGAGCGGTGACGACGGACTCGGCGAGCGCGGGCGTCGGCGTCGCCGCCCCGCGAGCGGCCGCGGCGAAGCTCTCGAGCTGAAGGCGGTAGGGGTCGACCGCGGGGATCGGGAACCGGGCGGTCTCGAACTCGCCCCAGCCGGCGCTTCGGGTCATGAGAACCTCGGTCGCGCTCTCGATCCGCCACGCGACCGGCAGGAGCACGTGCCCCCGCTCCCCGCTGATCTTCAGCTCGTGGTCCGAGTCACTCCGCTTGCTGCTCTCGAGAATGCCGACGACTCCATCCTCGTATTCGATCAGCCCGTAGAGCCGGTCGACGGTGCCGTAACGCTCGCTCGTCCCCGAGACGGCCAGTACCTGCCGGGGCGGCGCTCCGGCGAGGTGGTTGCACGCGTCGACGCAGTAGCAGGCCAGGTCGTAGGGGACGCCGCCGCCACACTCCTTCCGCTGGCGCCAGTCCCGCCGCGGGTCGTCGGGCCGGCTCTCCTCGGGGTCGAACAGGCTGAACGCGGCGCGGATGGTGTCGATCTGCCCGACCTCACCCGCGGAGAGGAGCTCCTCGATCGTTCGGATCGCCGGGTGGTGCCGATACATGAATGCCTCCACGAGGAGCGCGCCCGCTTCCCTGGCGGCGGCCCAGATCTCGAGCGCCTCGTCGGCGTTCAGTGCGAGCGATTTCTCGCACAGGATGCGGCGGACACCCGCCTCGAGGCAACCAAGGATCTGCTCGCGATGCTGACTCGGCCATGTTGCGAGCAGGACCCCGTCGAGCTCATGCTCGCGAATCATCGTGAGGCAGTCGCCGTAGGACCGCTCGCACCCGTAGCGCTCGCTCCACTCCTCGGCCACCTCGATGCGAACGTCGCAGCACGCGACGATCGCCAGCTCCCGAGAACTTGCCGCCGCGCGCCCGTGCCGGGCCGAGATCCCTCCACAGCCGACAATCCCGAGCCGCATCGGTGCCACGTCAGAAGGCCCCTCTTCCTGGAGAGCTGGCGCGCCGCCCGCTCACCCAGCACACGCTGTGCTCACGGCGCGGCATGGCAGCGCTCGTTATAGCGGAACCAACGGTCGAGAAAAGGCGCGTGGAGCCTGAGAGGATGACCCCGTGACCGAGACGCTCACCATGCGCGCGGCCGTGCTCCACGAGCCGAGGACGCCGCTCGCCGTCGAGGAGGTGCTGCTCGACCCGCCGCAGGCCGGCGAGGTGCTCGTTCGCGTCGCGGCGGCCGGGGTCTGCCACTCGGATCTCCACCTTGCCGAGGGTCACCTCGGCGGTCGGCGCTGGCCGATCGTCCTCGGCCACGAGGGCGCCGGGGTCGTGGAGGCGGTCGGGGAGGGAGTGACCCACGTCGCGCCGGGCGACCTGGTCGGTTTCTGCTTCGTCCCCCCGTGCGGGGAGTGCCGCTACTGCCGGGCCGGGCGCTTCACGCTCTGCGAGCCGGCTGGCGAGGCGTCCTGGAAGGCGACCCTGCTCGACGGAACGACGCGCCTGCGATTCCCGGACGGCCGGCTGCTCAAGCATTTCCTCTGCGTCGCCTGCTTCGCCGAGTACTGCGTCGTCCCGGCCGCGTCGGCCGTGCCCATCCCGGCGGAGCTTCCGCTCTGGCAGGCGGCGCTGATCGGCTGCGGCGTCGTCACCGGCTTCGGAGCGGTCCGGAACGCGGCAGGCGTGCAGCCGGGCGAGAGCGTCTGCGTCGTCGGCTGCGGCGGGGTCGGGCTCCAGGTGATCGCGGCCGCGCGGCTCGCGGGCGCCGATCCCATCGTCGCCGTCGACCTCGACCCGGCGAAGCTCGTGCTCGCACTCGGCCGCGGTGCGACCCACTCCGTCGGCGGGCGGGAGGAGGGCGCGGCGAGGCGAGTCAAGGAGATCGCGGGCGGCGGCGTCGACCACGCGTTCGAGGTCGTCGGCCGGGCGGAGACGATCCGCTTCGCCTGGGACGTCCTCCGGCCCGGCGCAACGGCCGTCGTCGTCGGCCTGGCCCCGAAGACCGTGGAGGCCTCCGTGCCTGCGATCGAGTTCCTCTCCGAGAAGAACCTCAAGGGCTGCTACTACGGCTCGGGCAACCCGGTCTCCGAGCTCGGGGAGCTGGCCCGGCTCGTCGCCGACGGGCGCTTCGAGGTCGCCGACGTCGTCTCGCACTTCACCGACCTCGACGGCATCGAGGAGGCGTTCGAGCGCCTGCGCCGGGGCGAGGGCGCGCGGACGATCGTCGTACTCGACGCGGAGCTCGCGGGCGCGCCCCGCTGACAGTAGCCCAGAACGGCCGAACCGCTCGGCCGGCTGACACGCGCTCGTGACATCGGCGCCGCGTGCGCGTGACACTTTCTCGATGATCGTGAACGAGCGGATCTGACCGTCGATCGCCCGGCCTGTCTGAGTTTGCGGCGCGGACAGGTCCCGGGGTCTGACCCCCAGACATGTCCTGCGTGGACATGTCCCGGCGGGTGACTTCGTGATCCTCTCAGAGCGCCTGCGCGAAGAAGTCCCGCAGCACCGCGACGATCCGTAGGAACGTCGCGTGGTCGTCGTACATCCACTCGCAGTGGCCCGCCCCTTCGAGGAGCACGAGCTCCTTCGGGTCGCGCGCCCGGCGGTAGAGCTCCCGCGACTCCTCGGGGGAATGGAGCCGGTTCTCGGCCCCGTGGACGAGGAGGAGCGGGCGCGGCGCGATCCGGTCGACGACGAGCTCCGGCCGGAAGCGGAGGAGAAGCTCGGTCGACTCGAGCGTGACGTCGGCGCCGAAGCCGGGCTCGCGGTACAGCTCCTCGTCGACGTAGCGGCGCGTGACCTCGTCGAGGCGCACGACGTCGAAGGTCGGGACGAGCCTCGAGGCGCCCTCGACAGCGCGTCGCGCTCTGTCTTCGGCAATCGCCGCCTGGAGCTCCCCCCAGCTCACCTCGTCGTGCATGAAGCGCACCGACCGTGCGCCGTCGCCGATCGGATTCGCGGCGGCGACTGCGCGGACGAGCGGGTCGTCGGCGGCCGAGGCGATCGCCACCCCGCCTCCGAGCGCCCAGCCGAGGAGGCCGATCCGCTCCGGGTCGACCTCGGGCTGGGCAGCGAGGAAGGAGACGGCCGCGCGAGCGTCCTCAACCTGCTCCTGCGGAACGAGCCGCCCTCGCGGGCCCTCGCTCGCGCCGAAGCCGCGGTAGTCGAAGGCGAGGCAGACGTAGCCGGCCGGAACGAGCGCCCGGGCGAAGCGCGCCGGGTGGATGCCCTTGAGGCCCTGGTAGCCCGAAAGCGCGACGATCGCCGGGCGCCGCCCCGCTCGCTCGGGCGAAAGGAGGTCGCCGTCGAGCCGCAGGCCCTCGCTGTAGAAAGTAACGGGACGGCTGAGCACGACCGGCGACGCTACCCGGTTCGCGATAGAAAGAGCAAACCGTGTTCGACCTCCACGTCCACTCCGCGCCATGCGTCCTCCCGAGGCTCACCGACGACGCAGGCGTTGTCACGCTCTTCGAGCGGGCCGGCTTCGCGGGGTGCGTCCTCAAGAGCCACTACGAGCCGACGGCGGGGCGGGCCGTCGCGGCCGGCGCCGGCCGCCAGGTGGCGGTCTACGGCGCGATCGTCCTCAACGAGCCCGTCGGCGGGCTCAACCCGCACGCGGTCGCAGCGGCGCTGGAGCTCGGCGCACGCGTCGTCTGGATGCCGACGCTCGACGCGCGCGAGCACCGCCTGCGCGGGCTCCCGCTCCCGCGCGCGGCCGTCGAGGGCGCCGCGCTCGCGATCCCACCGGTCGAGCCAGCGGCCGAGCCTGCGGTCCGGCGGATCCTCGCGCTCGTCGCCGAAGCCGACGCCGTCGTCGCCACCGGGCATCTGAGCGCGGCCGAGTGCGGCTGGCTCGTCCGCGCCGCCCGGCGGGCGGGGGTCCGGCGGGTGATGCTCACACATCCGAACTACGCCGTCCCCGCCATGAGTCACTCGGAGACCGAGGAGCTCTGCGAGCTCGGCGCCGTCGCCGAGATCACCGCATACGAGCTCCTCAAGGGCGGGGACGCGGAGCGCCTCGCTGAGCTCGCGGGACGCCTCGGGCCCGTCCGCTGCGTTCTCTCGAGCGACACCGGCCAGCCCGAGAACCCGCCGCCGCCCGATGCGCTCGAGCTCCTCGTCGAGCGGCTCGTCGCCGCCGGCCTCGACGCGCAAGCAGCCCGGGCCATGGCGTGCGAGACTCCCGAGCGGCTCGTAACACCCTGAACATGCTCTCCTACGACGTCCACCACCACCTCTGGCCCGAGCCCTTCCTCGCGACGCTCGCGCGCCGCGAGCACAGGCCGCGTCTTCGCGGGAGCACGCTCGAGCTCGAGACCGAGCCGCCGCTCGAGATCGACCTCTCCTTGCACACGCTGGAGTCGCGGATCGCGCAGCTCGACCGGGACGGGATCGACGTGGCCGTCATCTCGCTCCCGCCGACGATGGAGACCGAGGCGCACGAGGACCTCCGAGAGGCCTACCACGAGGGGATCCTCGAGCTGGTCGCCGCGGCGGGCGGGCGCCTCGTCGCGCTCTCCTGCGACGAGCGGCGGGCCGGCTTCGCCGGCGCCTGCATCTCCGCGCAGCGGCTCGTCGAGGGCGCCGAGCCGCTCCTGACCGAGCTCGAGGACGCCGGCCAGATCCTCTTCGTCCACCCGGGCCTGCCGGCGCCACGGCCGCGCGACGCGCCGGGCTGGTGGAACGCGATCGTCGAATACACGGCCCAGATGCAGGCCTCCTACGCGGCCTGGCTCGCCCGCGACGCCGACGCGCACCCGCGCCTACCCGTCGTCTTCGCCATCCTCGCCGGCGGCGCGCCGATCCAGCTCGAGCGGCTGCGCTCTCGCGGCGTCGCGGAACGGACGGCGATCCGCCCGAACGCCTACTTCGAGGCGGCCTCGTACGGCCGCCGCGCGCTCGAGCTCTGCCTCTCGACCTACGGCGTCACGCAGCTCCTCTACGGGAGCGATGCGCCGGTGATCGACCCGCGCGACACGCTAGCCGCGATTCGCGCCTTCGGTCCGACGCTCGCCGACCTCGTGCTCCGCGACAACCCCGGCCGGATCCTCGGCTAAGCTCCCGCCGTGGACGCGATCAAGGCCTGGTTCGTCGAGCGGCTGCCGAAGGACGAGGACATCTCCCGCGAGCGCTGCGACGAGCTCGCAACCGAGCTGGGGCGCGAGCGGTGGCTCTGGGAGCACCTCGTCCAGCACCACGAGGACCGCCGCCACTACGTCGAGCTCTACCGTGACGTCCACCTCGACGTCTGGCTCATCTGCTGGCAGAACCAGCAGGACACGGGCTTCCACGACCACGACCTCTCGTCAGGAGCCGTCTTCGTCGCAGACGGGGAGCTCGTCGAGGACCGCTGGCTCTTCAGCGAGGGCTCGATGCGGAAGGAGACGACGCCCCGCGCGGCGGGGACCTCCTTCGACTTCGACGGCTCGCGGATCCACTGCATGCGCCACCCGGGCGGCGTGCCCGCCGTCTCGATCCACCTCTATTCGCCGGCGCTCTGGCGCATGGGCTACTACTCGTTCGACCCGACCGGGAACCTCTGCCGCACCTCGATCACGTACGCGGACGAGATGTGGGAGCAGCCGTCGGGGCTGGACAGCGCCCTCAGGGCGTGACGCCGACGCCGCTCGAGGCGGCGCCTCCTGAGCTAGCCCCGGAGCGCGACCTCTGTCTCAAGCGCGAGGACGTCCACGAGCTAGGCGCCTTCAAGTGGCGCGGCGCGCTGCCGGCGCTCGAGGCCTGGCGCGCCGCCGGCGGCGAGGCCGTCGTCACGGCGTCGACCGGAAATCACGGCGCGGCCACGGCGTGGGCTTCGGCACGGCTCGGGATGCGGGCGATCGTCTTCGCCCCCCCGGGGGCGAGCCAGACCAAGCTCGCGCTGATCGAGCGCTTCGGAGCAGAGGTGCACCTGGCCGGGCGCGACTTCGACGAGGCGAAGGGGGCCGCGGCCGAGCTCGCGGCGGCGGAGGGCCTCCCGTACTTCGAGGACGGCGCCGAGCCGGCGCAGTACGAGGGCTATCGCTCGATCGCCCGCGAGATCCTCGAGCAGGCGGAGGAGCCGCTCGCCGCCGTGGTCGTCCCGCTCGGGAACGGCGCCCTCCTCGGCGGCATCGGGCTCGAGCTACGTGAGCGCTCGCCCGGGACGCTCTCCGTCGGCGTCCAGTCGAAGGAGGCGCCGGTCA
>JBGPNP010000068.1:0-10002 GCA_041487575.1 Gaiellaceae bacterium
GCCGTGCCCGAGGCGAGCGCCTCGAGGTGCCCGCGGCCAGGGCAGGTCCCCTGGCACGGGGGGCCGTCGACGTCGATCGTGATGTGGCCGAGCTCCCCGCCCGCTCCCACCGACCCGCGGTAGAGCCGCCCGTCGACGATGATCCCGCCGCCCACCCCCGTGCCGAGGGTGAGCATGAGCATGTGCCGTGTGCCGCGACCGGCGCCGAGCCGGTGCTCGGCGAGCGTTGCGGCGTTGGCGTCGTTCTCGATCGCCGTCCGGAGGCCGAAGCGCTCGGTGACCCAGTCGCGGATCCCAAGCTCGGCAAGCGGGATGTTGACCGAAGCGACGGCGCGCCCGGCCCGCTGGTCGATCGTCGAGGGTATCGCGACCCCGATCGCCGCCACGCCGTCGTGCAGCATCTCGCCGATGAGCCCCTCGAGCTCGGCGAGGAGCGCGTCCTGGCTGCGCACGTCGGTGGGACGGACACTGCGCTCGACGACGACACCGTCCCGGTCGACGATGCCGGCGAGGAGCTTCGTGCCGCCGAGATCGACCCCGATCACGCGCTGGGAGGCCATGAGCTGCGGCTACCATAGCGGGTCGCCGTGGCGAGCAAAGACAAGCCCTACCGGGTCTACCGCGGCGGCCGCGGCCGGGGACGGATCGAGCGCCCGCCGCGCCTCGAGCCGTATCAGGTGCTCGAGCCCGAAGGCGGCGCTCACCCGCCGGCGCCGCCGCCCGTCGCCCCGCCCCGCAGACGCAGGCGAAGGCGCTGGATCCTCCTCGGACTCGGCCTCGCCCTCCTCGCCTTGGTCGTCGCCGCTGCCTGGCTGGCCCTCGGCTACCTCGCGTTCCGGAGCGGAATCGAGAGCGCGAACCGCCGCCTCGACGAGCAGGCGCGCCTTGCCCTCTCCGCGCAGCACGGCGCACTCTTCTCGACGCCGACGAACCTACTCCTCATCGGCGCCGACGCTGGGCCCGGGAAAGGCCGAGAGAGGCCCGGCCGCTCCGACACTCTCCTCCTCGTCCACACCGACCCCGGAGCGCACCGGATCGCGCTCCTCTCGATCCCGCGCGACCTCCGCGTCGAGATCCCCGGTCACGGGCCGGACAAGATCAACGCCGCCTACGCCCTCGGCGGCCCCGCGCTCGCGATCCGCGCGGTCGAGAGCCTCACAGGGCTCGGCGTCAACCACGTCGTCGTCGTCGACTTCGCGACCTTCCCGCAGGTCATCGACGCGCTCGGGGGCATCACCGTCAACGTGCCGGAGCGAATCGTGTCGAACCGGTTCGACTGTCCTTATGCGACGCTCGCACAGTGCAGCCGCTGGCAGGGCTGGCGCTTTCGGAGCGGAAAGCAGGAGATGGACGGACGCCGCGCCCTCGTCTACGCGCGCATCCGGGAGAACCGGCTCGACCCGAGCGAGACGGACATCGCACGGGGAGGCCGCCAGCAGCAGGTCGTGGAGGCGATCGCCGGCCGCGCGACGAGCCTCGGGACATTCCTGCACCTGCCCTTCATCGGCGACGACCTTGTGAAGCCGCTCGCCACCGACCTCTCCGCCTGGCAGCTCCTCGAGCTCGGCTGGGTGAAGTTCCGGGCGCCGGGGAGCAACACGCTCCGCTGCCGCCTCGGCGGTACCGCCGCCCAGATCGGAGACGGCGACTACATCGTCGGGAGCGAGGAGAACGTCGCCGTCGTGGCGATGGTCGAGGGAAAGTCGGCACCGCAGCCGCCTGCTCCCGGGGCGGGCCCGCTCGCGCCCGGCTGCCTCGCGGGCAAGAGCTAGTCGGCGGCGGGCGTGGAAGACGAGCCCGCCGAGTCCTTCGCCTTCTCGACCGTCTTTTCGTCGCTCTTCTTCGTCTCAGTGGACGAGCTGTCCCTTTCCTTCGTGCTATCCCGCTTGCGCCCGCCGCGGCCGTATTCCGTCGAGTAGAAACCCGAGCCCTTGAAATGAATCGCAGCAGGATAGAGCACCTTGTCGACCGGCCTAGCACCGCAGATCTGGCACTCTGAGGCAGGCGGATCGCTCATGCGCTGCATGAGCTCGAACGTGTGCCCCTCCGGGCAGCGGTACTCGTAAATTGGCATGAGTCAGGAAAGAGCGGTTTTGCGGGGAGAAATCCTAGCAGGGAGCACCTCGGCCTCCGGCACTCGCGCGGCTCAAGTGCCAGCCGGCGCGCACGCCCCGGTGCTGCAAGCCGCGCGTGCCCGCCGCCTCGCGCTCGACGGCTACCGGGCAAGCGTCTGGGCGATGACGCTGGCGCTCGGGGCCTTTCTCCTCGTCCGGCTCAACGCTTGGCCGCCGCACGAGGACGAGACGCTCGCCTTCTTCGTCGGCCGCCAGCCGCTCGGCGACCTCTTCAACACCGTGCTCGGCGAGCGCGGGGGGGCGCCGCTCCACTTCCTCCTCACGCACCTCGTGGCGCTCGTCTCCCCGGGCCTGACCGGCCTGCGGCTGATCTCCGTGTTCTTCGCGGTCGCGAGCGTGCCGGTGATCGCGGAGCTCGTCGAACGGCTCACCGACCGGCGGACGGCGCTCGTCGCCACGCTCCTCGTGGCGACGAGCTGGGTCATGCTCTTCCACGGCGTCTACGGCCGGATGTACAGCCTCTTCCTCTTCACGAGCGCGCTCTCGTTCCTCCTCGTCCTGCGAGCGCTCGCGGAAGGCGGTTGGACGAAATGGGCGCTCTGGGGGATCGTCATGCTCGCCACCCTCGCCTCCATGCCGTACGGGGCGATGGTGCTCGCCGCGCAGGCCCTCTACGTCCTCGCCCGGCGCGTGCGGCGCCGGTTCTCGCTGCGCGCCCCGTTCCTCGCCTTCACGACGGTGACGCTCCTCGCCGTCCCTCTCTGGCGCACGTACCTCGTGCTCGCATCCCGCTTCGACGTCGGCGTCGGCGGAGGGCCGTCGAAGCTGCACTCGCCCTGGGACGTCCTCGTCTACCTTCGCAGCGTCGTCGGCGACTTCAGCGCCGGTTGGGACGGGGCCTTCGCGCTCTTCGTCACCTTCGCCGCCGTCGGCCTCCTGGCTCTCGCGCTCTCGCGCCCGCCCGCCGCGTTGCTCGCGGGATCCGTGTTCGCGATCCCGACGCTGGCGCTTCTGCTCGCGCGGCTCGGGAACGCCGCCGTGCCAGAGACGCGCCACCTGATCTTCGCGCTCCCCTTCTTCGGGATGCTCGTCGCGACGGGCCTGCTCCGCCTGTCTCGGGCCCTGCGCAGGTTCGCTCCGACCGCCCTCGCCCTCGGCCTTGCGACCCTAGTCTCCACCCAGCTTGCCTGGGGCTGGCAGAACACCCCGGCGCTCTTCGCCGGAGAGGCGCCGCAGCGGGCCGCGGGCCGCCACGCCGCGGCAGCCTGGCTCGCGGCGACGAGCCAGCCCGACGACGTCCTCTTCGGCTACAACCCGCTCTTCCTCGAGGCCTGGGAGAAGGGCGGCCGGCTCGGTGACATCATCGTCCCGCGGGCCGACCCCAAGCTCGCCGTCGAGACGCTCGAGCAGGTCGGCAGGCCGCTCGGGAGGGGCGTCTGGGTCTTCGACGCGACAAACAGCGGCGTCACGCGTCGCTACACGATCCCGGAGGTCGCACCGCTCGGGGACGAGTTCGAGGCGCACGCTTTCGGCCCCTTCCTGGTCATCCGCACAACGCTGCCCGAGGCGACGCCCGGCGCATTCCTCCGCGACAGCGTCAAGGTCGAGTGGCTCGGGAAGCAACTCGGGATCGCCGACGCCGACCTCAACTACCCGACGGTGGCCCACGCCCTCAACCGCGTCGAGGGCCGGGAGTAACTAACGCCGGTCGGCTTCGCGGGCCTCTTGCGCGAGGAGCTCGTGGAAGCACGGAGCCTCCTCGAAGGCAGCGAGGCCCGCGGGAGTCGGGCGCCGTGGCGGGCCCCTCCGTACCCGCACTCGGCCCGCGGCTGCGAGGCCGGCAACGCTGCCGACGAGACCGCCGAGCAGAAACGAGCGGAATTTCGTGCGCCGTCGTTCCCCTTCCACGGCACGGATTCTAGGCGCGGAGCGCTCTCTCGGGCCGGGACGGTTCAGAATGTGCTCTCGATGACGAGCTGCGCGCACTGTGGAGCCGAGCTTCCGGCGGGAGCGCGGTTCTGTCCCTCCTGCGCCGCACCCGTGCGGGGAGCCGAGCCGGCTTCCGAGCGCAAGGTCGCGACCGTCGTCTTCGCCGACCTCGTCGGGTCGACCGAGCTCGCCGGCTCACAGGATCCCGAGCGGACGCGTATGCTCCTCGACCGCTTCTACGACGCGATGGCTGTGGAGATCGAGGACGCCGGCGGGACGGTCGAGAAGTTCGTCGGCGACGCCGTCATGGCCGCGTTCGGGGCGCCGGCCGCACACGAGGACCACGCCGAGCGAGCGCTCCACGCCGCGCTCTCGATGCGGCGCCGGCTCGCCGAGCTCTTCGGGGACTCGCTCGCGCTTCGCGTCGGAGTCAACACGGGCGAGGTCGTCGTGGGAAGGCCCCGCGAGGGGAGCTCGTTCGTGACGGGCGACGCCGTCAACGTTGCCGCGCGCCTCGAGCAGGCCGCCGCTCCTGGGGAGATCCTCGCCGGCGAGCGCACCGTCGGGGCGGTCCGCGGCGCGTTCGAGTTCGGCGACCCGGCCTCGGTCGAGGCAAAGGGGAAGCCGGGCGGGGTGACGGCAAGACGGCTCGTCCGGGCGCTCACGCTCATGCGCCCGCGCGGAGGTGCGGGGCTGAGGCGGACGTTCGTCGGCCGCGAGAGCGAGCTCGAGCTCCTGCGGGCGACGTACGCCCGGGCGGCACAGGAGGGTGAGCCCCACCTCGTCACGATCATGGGCGACGCGGGGGTGGGCAAGAGCCGGCTCGTGCGCGAGCTCTGGGAGTGGCTCGCCTCCGCTTCGTCGGAGCCCCTGCGCATCACGGGCCGCTGCCTTTCCTACGGGCGCGCCATCACGTACTGGCCGCTCGGCGAGATCCTCAGAGAGCACTTCGGCCTTCTCGAGAGCGATTCGCCCGAGGCCGTGCTTCGGCGGGTCGCCGGCCGGGAGATTCTCGGGCTCACCCTCGGGCTCGACGTCGCGGGGGACGTCCACCCGCTCGCCGCCCGTGAGCGCCTGCACGAGGCTTGGGTGAGCTTCGTCGAGGAGCTCGCGGCCGAGCGTCCGGCCGTCGTGCTCGTCGAGGATCTCCACTGGGCAGAGGAGCCGCTCCTCGATCTCCTCGAGCGCCTCTTGCGCGAGGTTCGAGGACCGCTTCTCCTGCTGGCAACGGCGCGCCCGGAGCTCCTCGATCGCCGCCCCGGCTGGGGAGGCGGCCGGCGGAACACCTCCCTCATCTGGCTCGAGCCGCTGTCGGTCGCCAACTCGGAACGGATGCTCGACGAGCTGGTCGCCGCCGAGCTGCCCGAGACGGTGCGCAGCGCCGTCGTCGAGCGCGCCGAGGGGAACCCGTTCTTCGTGGAGGAGCTCCTCGAGACGTTCATCGACCGTGGCGTGCTCCGGCGCACGGAGACGGGCTGGTCGGCCGGCGAGCTCCCGGCGGACTTCGAGATCCCCGACTCGGTCCAAGCCGTCCTCGCGGCGCGCATCGACCTGCTCGATCCGGCAGAGAAGGCCGCCCTTCAGGCCGCCTCGGTCATCGGGCGGATCTTCTGGGCGGGGCCGGTGCGCGATCTCGTTGGCGCCGAGCCGGACCTCGCCACGCTCGAGGAGCGCGACTTCATCCGCCGACGCTCCGGGTCCTCGATCGCCGGCGAGCGCGAGTACGCCATCAAGCACGCTCTCACCCGGGAGGTCGCGTACGCGAGCCTCCCGAAGGCCCGTCGAGCCCGCCTCCACGCGGCCTTCGCGGCCTGGGTCGAGCGCGACGGCGAGACCCGTGACGAGTACGCGCCCCTGCTCGCGCACCACTACGCCGAGGCCGCCCGGCCCGAGGACGCCGACCTCGTCTGGTCGGGCGACGAGGAAGCGCTCGAGCGCGTGCGGGCCAAGGCGGTCGTGTGGCTCCTCCGCGCCGCCGCCCTCGCCGTCGGCCGCTATGAGATCGACGAGGGGCTCGCCCTTCTGGAGCGGGCGCTCGAGCTCGAGTCGGACGACGAACAGCTCGCCCGGATCTGGGGAGCGATAGGCCGTGCGAACGCGCTCAAGTACGACGGCGAGGCCTTCTGGACGGCGATGCAGAAGGCGCTCGAGCTATGTGGCGACCCTCGCGTGATGGCGGGGCTCTACAGCGAGCTCGTGTTCCTGACGACCGCCCGCTCGGGAATGTGGAAGCGCACGCCCGACGTCGACGTCGTGGCGGCATGGATCGAGAAGGCGATGGAGCTCGCCGAGCCGGAGAGCCCCGAACGGGTCCGAGCTCTGATCGCCCGCTCGTACTGGTGGCCGACCGAGTCGACGGACGCCGCACGCGAGGCGAGCGCGATCGCTGAGCGGCTTCGAGACGTCGAGCTCCGCTCGTACGCCTGGGACGCCCGCACGGTGACATCTCTCGCCGCCCTGCAATTCGACAACGCCCGCGAATGGGCGGAGCGACGGCTCGACCTCATCGATCAAATCAGCGACCCCGACCACGTTGCCGAGATCTACGCGAGCCCGATCCCCAGCGAGCTGGCCCGCGGGCGATTCGACGCCGCTCGGCGCCTCGCGCGGCTGCACGACGAGGTCGCGTCCCGGCTCACTCCGCACCACGAGATGCACGCCGTGTCCTTCTTCCTCGAGATCGAAGAGCTTGCCGCAGGCTGGAGCACGATCGCCGGTCTCGAGGAGCGGACCGAGCAGGCCGTGGCGGCGAACGCCGCCACTCCGTGCGTCCGGAACGCCCGCTCGCTCCTCGTCTGCGCGCTTGCCGCCGAGCACCTCGGCGACCGTGAGCGGTCTCGGCGGCTCGAGGGTAGCGCCGACGAACTCGGCATGGAGGGGCACGGACACCGCCTCGACGCGCCGAGGCTGGAGCTCGCGCTCGCCCGGGGAGACATCGAGACGATCGAGCGGCTCGCGGCCGTGTCGACCGGGCCGAGGGGGCAGAACTGGTTCTTTCTCTCCTGGGTCGTCTCGCGGCTCGATGCGCTCGCCGCCCTTCGGGACCGCGCCGAGGTGGAGCGAGAGGCGGGCCCGTGGTTGCAGGCGGGCACGTACTTCGAGCCGTTCGCGCTGCGGGCGCTGGGCGTCGTCCGTGAGGACGAGAGCCTCGTCGAGCAGGCCGCCGCCCGCTTTGACGCCATGGGCCTCGCCTGGCACGCTTCCCAGACCCGCGGGCTGCTCGCGTGATCTGCGCGCTCGGAGACGTTCTCCTCGATGTCGTCGTGCGCCTCGACGGCCCGATCGCCGCCGACACGGACACATACGGAAGGACGCACGTCGGCGCGGGCGGGCAGGCAGCCAACGTCGCCGCCTGGGTCACGGCTCTCGGCGGCCGCGCCCGGTTCGTCGGCAAGCGGGCGCATGATCCGGCCGGGCGGATTGTCGCCGAGGAGCTCGGCCGGCTCGGGGTCGAGATCGCCGGTCCGGAGGTCGCGTCCGGGACGGGCACGGTCGTCTCGCTCGCCACGCCCGACGGGCGCCGGGCGATGCTGAGCGACCGCGGCGTCTCGCCCGACTTCCGGCCCGAGGAGCTCGAGCCGGCCTGGCTCGAGGGCTGCGAGTGGTTCTACGTCTCCGGCTACGGCCTCGAGCGCCCCCCGCTCCGGGACACCGTCCTCACCGCGCGCCGCCTCGCGTCGCGCGCTTGCCTCGACCTCGCCTCGACGAGCGTGATCCAGGACGTCGGAGTCGAGCGGTTCCGGAAGCTCGTCGGCGAGCTCGGGCCGGACCTCGTGTTCGCGAACGAGGAGGAGGACGCGCTCGTCGGGCCGCTCGGTGTGGAGACGGTCGTGAAGCTCGGCGCGCGCGGCTGCCGCGCCGGCGGGCGGGACCTCCCTGCGGCGCCGGCCGAGGTCGTCGACACGACCGGGGCCGGGGACGCCTTCACGGCCGGCTACCTCCTTGGCGGCGTCGAGACGGCACTCGCCGCGGCGGCGCGCTGCGTCGCGAGAATGGGGGCTCAGCCGTGAAGGAGCTCATGCGCATCCACCCCGAGGTCGGCGCGACCCTCAAGTCCCGCGGGGCCGTCGTCGCGCTCGAGACGACGCTCGTCTCGCACGGCTTCCCGCCCGGCGAGGGCGCGGAGGTCGCGCGCGAGGCCGAGCGCCGCGTGCGTGAGGCGGGGGCCGTCCCGGCCACGATCGGGATCGTCGACGGAGCGATCCGGGTCGGCCTGCGGGACGATGAGCTCGAGCTCTTCTCCTCGTCTCCGGACGCGCGCAAGGTCGGCCCTCGCGACCTCGGCGCCTGCGCGGCGCAGCGCGCCCTCGGTGCGACGACGGTCGGCGGGACGCTCGCGGTGTGCCGCGTGGCCGGAATCGGCTTTGTGGCCACGGGCGGGCTCGGCGGCGTCCACCGGGGGTTCGCTCAGACGCTCGACGTCTCGGCCGACCTCGGGGAGCTCGCCCGCGCGGAGGCGCTCGTCGTCTGCTCGGGGGTGAAGTCGCTCCTCGACGTGCGGGCGACGGCCGAGCTCCTCGAGACCCTCGGCATCCCCGTCCTCGGCTGGCGCACCGACGAGATCCCGCTCTTCTACCGTGCCGGAGGAGGCCCGCCGGTCTCGGCACGCGTTGAATCGGCGGCCGAGGCGGCGAGGATCGCGCAGCTCCACTGGCAGCTCGGCCGCCACTCGGCGCTCGTCCTTGCCCGCCCTCCCGCTGACAGTCTCGACGTCGAGCCGCTCATCGAGGAGGGGCTGCGCGAGGCCGAGCGGCAGGGCGTGCGCGGGCCGGCGCTGACACCGTTCGTCCTCGCGCACCTACACGACGCGAGCGGCGGCACGACGCGGGCCGCTAACAGGACGCTGATCGCGGACAACGCCGGCCTCGCCGCCGAGGTCGCGGTCGCGTTCTCGCGCCTCGCCTGACTCGACCGAGGCCACCCACGAAGCGACCGAGAGCACAGACGGAGGGTCTCGACGCGCGCGGGGAAAGGGATGCCCGGCCCCGCCCTACCGCCTCCAGCGTATCGCCGGCGGGCGCGCGTGTGTGTCACCGTCTGTATCGGAAGTGTGAAACCGAGCGCGCTGTTCGAGCCGACTCGGAACGGGCGCCGGTCGCCTCCTCCGCCGGCCGGCCTCGCTAGTCGTCGATACGCTCGATCGCGACGATGTCGTCGGCCTCGAAACCGACCTCCCCGGCCGAGCCCCAGCCGACGATGTCGCCGCTCGGCAGGATCGCAACCGGCGCGACCACGCTCCCATCCCGGAGAAGAAGCCTTGCCTGGTGGGTGCCCCAGGCGTCCTGCGGCCACTCGGCCACTTCGGCCGCGAGCCAGTCCGGGAGGCGCGGCGGCTCGCCCACGGCTCAGTGCTCGAGGATCTTCAGGAACGCATCGACGTCGATCGCCTCGTACGACTCCGTGTGGACGCTGCCACGCGCGCCGAGCGCGATCGACAGCCGCGCGATCGTCGCGGCATCCGGCGCCTCGACGATGTTGAGGAAGTCGTAGGGCCCGAGCATGAACCACTGCTGGAGCACCTTCGCCCCGAGCTCCTCGACGTCTCGGTTGACCTGCCGCAGGCGCTCCGGATTGGCACGGAGGGTCTGCAGGCCCTGCTCGGAGAGCCGCGAGAGCACGATGTACGTCGGCAAGAGCCTCTCCTCTCTAGTGCTGGCGCGCAGAGGATAGTGCCCGCGCCTTCTGCTCGAAGTAGAGGACGGAGAGCCCCACGAAGAAGAACGGCGCAAGGACGATCTGGACGAGCACGAGGGCGACGAAGCGGGAGTTGCCGGCGAAGCCGGAGAGCGCAGCTGAGAGCACGACGCCCACGAGGATGTAGATGAGGACGAGAGCGGCGGCGACGCCGGCCGCGTGCAGGTACTGCGTTCGTGCGAGCGTCACAGACCGCTGGAGCACGTAGCCGAGGCGCTGGAGCCATCCCTGCTCCAGGGGGCCGCGCTCGAGCATCGCGACCGGGATGGAGAAGCCCGTGAGCGCGAGCCAGCCGACCGCGAGA
>JBGPNP010000069.1:0-9949 GCA_041487575.1 Gaiellaceae bacterium
CATCGTGGCGTGCGGCGACGATCCAGCCGGCCTTGTGGAGGACGGCGACACTGTGCCCGCGGCCGACGAGGCGGTCGAGCTTGCCCAGGTCCGAGGAGTGCGCGAGGAGGTAGAGGAGGCTGCGGGCATCCGCCGGCGAGAAGCCGCGGAGGCGGTGAACGAGCGCGCCGCGGCCGCCGGCGGCGAGGTGGAGCAGGCGGACTAGGCGGGCGAGATCGAACGCGGTCGTGTACTTCCCGTGCCCGAACGCGGGCGCTCGCTCGACGCGAAGCGGGATCGGCCGCGGCGCGGCGGCGGTGTCGAGCACGTAGCCGCCGTACATCTCGGAGTCGAGGAGGCCGAGGGCGCGCATGGTCCCGTTCACCCGCGCCGAGCCGCCCGACGTGGAGCCGCCGAGCCAGACCTCGAGCTCGTTCGCGGCCTCGTTGTCGGAGTCGGCGAGCATTGCGCGGAGGAGCCTCGCGATGCGCGTGTCCGGCGCGCCGGACAGGGCTCGGAGAACCTCGACGCCGATCGCAAGCTTCAGCGTCGAAGCGGCGGGAAAGCGGGCGAGGGCGTTCCAGGCGGCGCCGCGGCCCGTACGGAGGTCCTGGACGTAGACGCCGACGACGCCGGGGAAGGAGCGGGCGAGCTCCCGCACTCGGCGGGCCAGGCCGGCGTCCTCGGCGGCGAGCGCCGCCGCCGGCGCCGCCGCGCGTGGGAGCCCGAAGACCGGGCCAACTGCCGCCGAGGCGCGGCCGCCGTCGCGCCCGATCGCCGTCACCTGCACCGTGACGTCGCGGGGCGGGAGTGCGACGGTGAGCGAGAAGCGCCGGCTGCGAAGCCGCTTCTCGGCGACGACCCGCCCGCCGACCGAGACGACGATCCGCACCGTGCCCGGGGCGGCGGTGCCGGCGACCCGGCCGAACGACACCTGCCGGGGCGCGGGCGCGACGATCGCCGGCGGCTCGAGGTGGGTCGCCGCGATCACGAAAGGCGCATGACGACGAGCGCGACGGCGAGCGCGACGGTCGCGACGGCGAGAGCGCGCAGCGCGCCTTCTTTGGCGGCGATGAGCGTGCCGGTGGAGATCTGCTCGAGCGAGCCGTCCCTGCGTTCGATCGTGCCGGATACGCGGACGACGCGCCGGCGGACGTCGCGCACCTGCGTCGAAAGCTGCCGCTGGGCGAGGCTGAGGGCGAAGGCGAAGATCCCGCCGAGCGCCGCGGTCCACGTGAGCTCCCGGGCGACGGTGAAGTAGCCGGTGAGGAGCGGAAACGCGCCCCAGGCGAGCGCGAACCAGACGTCCCCGTGGACGCGGCCGCCGAGGAGCTCGAGGTTGTAGGCGGCGACGAGGAAGACACCGACGGTGACGAAGGCGCCGATCCAGGGGTCGACGGTCGCCGCGCCGACGGCGCCGATGGCCGCCGCGCCGACGATCGAGGCCGCCGCGAGGACGGCGAGCGCCGCGCGCGGGATCTCCGTGCGGAGCGGCCTACCGTTCAGCTCGTCGAGCGCGTGCGCGCCGATGCCGACGGCGAGGAAGAAGGCGACGAGGGTCGGCCAGAGCCGCCCGACGGTGAGGCCGGGCGCGAGCGCGGCCCCGATCGCGACGTAGCTCAGGTGCCAGGCCGTGTACGGGAGGTGGAGCAGCGTGACGTAGTCGCGCCAGCCGCCGGAGGCGAGCGCGTAGAACGCCGGGCGCGGGACCTCAGTGGCCACGCGTCCCCCAGACGACGACGCCTCCGCCGAGGCTGAGCGCCCGCGCGTGCACGTGTTCGATGCCGGTCGCGCGCCACAGCTCGAGCAGCGAGTCGAGCGGGTGGCGCCGGTAGAACGAGCGGATGCTCGGGCCCAGGAAGCGGCCGACCTCGCCCCAGCCGGGAGAGATCAGCCGTCCGAGCACGGGCAGCCCGACCCGAACGTAGAGCTCCCAGGCTGCGCGCGCGATCGGGTTGTGCGGGACGGCAAACTCGAGGTACGCGATCCGCCCGCCCGGGCGGACGACCCGCGCCAGCTCGCGCATCGCCGCCGCTGGGTCGTCGACGTAGCGCAGGAGGTAGGTGAACGTGAGCGCGTCAAAGCTCCCGTCCTCGAAGGGGAGCTCCTCCGCCCGGCCCTCGCGGAGCTCGATCCGGCCGGAAAGCCCCGCCCGTGCGACCCGCTCGCGCCCGCTCGCGAGCATCTCCGCGCTCTGGTCGATCCCGACGACCGAGCAGCCGTGGCGGCGCGCGAGCTCGACTGCGACCGCGGCCGTCCCCGTCGCGACGTCGAGAACCCGGTCAGACGGACCCGCCTCGATCCGCGAGACGAGGAAGCGGCGCCAGCGCGGGTCCTGGCCGAAAGAGAGGAGGCTCGCGTAGCGGTCGTAGGTGGACCCGAGCGGCGCGAAGAGCTCGAGCGCGCGCCGGTTCCGCTCGCTGACGGTGTTGGCCACGGGGCTATTGTTGCTGTAGTGCACCGTCGAGCGGATACGGGGCGCCCCGGCGGCGCGAAGGTGCTCGAGGACGAAATCCGGGTGGCCTTCGAGGCGGCGATCGTCTTCGCCGACGAGGGGGAGGAAGTCACCGGCGTCCTCCCAACCGAGCCGGGTCGCGGCGCCCGCGTCTATCTCTGCTCCTACGAGCGCGACGGCGAGCGGCGCTGGCTCGCGGTGGACGCCGCGGGCCAGCCGATCGCCGATCGCGTGCTCGTCCGCGACGCGGTCTCGATCGCGGCCATGTGTGAGCTCGCAGAGGAGAGCGCGGGCGGCGGGGACGTCGGCGACCTGCGCGCGCGGCTCCTCGAGCTGCGGCTGACCGAGAACCCCGACGGGATCGAGGAGGCGGAGGTCGCCGCCGCCGAGCTCCAGGAGGCGATCGGGCGGGCCCCCCGGGTCGCGAGCGTCGATTACCTCGACGCGATCGGCCTCGCGGCCGCGAAGCTCGAGCAGGCGCTCGGCGAGCTCGGCCGCTCGCCCTTCGCCGAGGCGATGAAAGCGGCGATCCCGGCCGCCGAGCAGCTCGCGAAGGAGGTCGAGCGCGCCTACAAGGGGCCGCTCGGCTAGTGGTCGCCACCGTAAGTACGGTCATGTTTGGCCGCGCGAAAACCAAGCAGCCCAAGGACGCAGGGAGGCCCCATACCAAGTCGGTATGGGGCCGACTGAGGACGCGGGGATGCGCCGGTTTGCAGCCGGCCAGGCGGGGCCGTATTTGCGGTGGCGACCACTACAGAGCCCCGCCGGCGGTGCGCGGCGCGGTCGGGTCCGCTCCCTCCGGCGCGAGGCGCCCGACGTACTCCTCGACCTCGAGCAGGTCGGTCCCGGCCCGCTCGATCGTCCGCAGGAGCGCCGTCATCGAGGCGACCTCCTCGACCTGCTCCTTCAGGAACCACTGCGTGAACTGGTCGGCCTGGAAGTCCCCCTCCTCGCGCGCGGCCCGCGTCAGGTTCGCGACCTGAGCGCTGACGCGCTTCTCCTGCTCGAGGGCGAGGCGGACCGGCTCGACAGCGTCGGCGAACTCGTTGCGCGGCTCGGCGACGGCCGGGATCTTCGCCGGCAGGTCGGAGTCGAGGAGGTGCTGGACCATCATCATCGCGTGGTTCCGCTCCTCGAGCGCCTGCCGGTAGAAGTGGGCCGCGAGCAGCGGCAGGGTCTCGGAGTCGTAGTAGACCGCGATCGCGACGTACTGCTGCGAAGCGGCGAGCTCGTAGCCGATCTGCTCGGTGAGCGCCTGGGAGAAGCGGGTGTCGGTCATGGGCGCATACATTACTTCGAGACCCACGGAAAGGAGACTCCATGGAAGGCGGTTTCGGCTTCCCCTTCGGCGGCAACCCCGACGACCTCATGCGAAACCTGCGCGAGTTCGCCGAGAAGCAGGCGGAGGCCGTCCACGATTCGCAGCGCGAGCAGCTCGCGACGCTCACGCTCAACACGGCGGTCGAGCTGACGAGCGCGGCCCTCGAGCGGATCAAGGTCACAGGCAGCGTTGACGAGCAGGCGATCGCTCTGAAGGGCGCGATGCGCATTCTCTTCCCCGAGGCGGTCGGCCTCGTCTCGGCGGCCCGCCAGGGGTTCATGCGCGAGGTCTAGCGCTCGGCGAGATCGGCTCGGACTTTCTCCCAGAAGCGGCTAGGCGAAGAGCTCTGCGAGCGTCTCCAGCGCGTCGGCGAGACGGGCGCGCTCGGACTCGCCGAGCTCGTTCGCGAGCGCGTCGAGGGCGCGCAGGAAGCGCTCGCGCCGCGCCGCGTACTCGCCCGTGCCCGCGGCCGTCGGGGCGACGCGCACGCACCGGGCGTCGTCCGGGTCGGGCTCGCGCGCGACGAGGTTGCGGGCGGCGAGCGCGTCCACGGTCCGGCTCGCCGTCGCGACCGTTGCGCCCAGCGCGTCTGCGACTGCGCCCATACGGAGCGGGCCCTCGCGGACGACCGTGCGCAGCGCGATCGCCTGGGTCGTCGTCAGCTCGGCCGCCGGCCCTCCGAGCTCTCCCTTCCGCCGCTGGAGAGCGGCCGAGAGCCGGACGAAGCCCTCCGCCATGCGCTCGAGGTCACTCATGCGGCAGCCTCCTCGACGAGCTGCTTCGCGGGACGCTCCTCGACCGTCCGGCGAAGCTCGGCGTGTGGGACGAAAAGCGTGGCGAGGAAGGCGGCGGCTGCGAGCCCGACCGAAGCGAGGAAGACCGGGTGGAGCGCGTCGGCGAGCCGTTCCGGGGACGCGAGTGTCGCCGCCCTGGAGCCGAGCTGTGCCGTCACGACTGCCCCGAGCGCTGTGACTCCGACGGTCGCGCCGATCGAGCGGAAGAACTGCGTGGAGGCAGTCGCGATCCCCAGGGAGCGGCGCGGCACCGCGTTCTGAACGACGACGACGAACGTCTGCATCATCAGGCCGATTCCGGCGCCGACGATGACGGCGTCGCGGATGACCGCACCCGGGGAGGAGCCGACCCCGACCTGGGCCAGCAGCCAGAAGCCGGTCGCCATGATCGGCGGCCCGGCGAGGAGGACCGGCCGGAAGCGCCCTGTGCGCGAGACGATCTGGCCTGCGATCACGCTCGCCCCGATCCAGCCGAGCATGAGCGGCGTCAGCACGGCGCCGGATGTCGTCGCGCTCTCGCCGAGAACCCGCTGGACGAGCAGGGGCACGAACATGATCGCGGAGAACATCGCCGCGCCGATCGGGAAGAGCGCGATGACCGCGGCCTTGAAGGTGCGGTTGCCGAAGAGCTCCGGCGGCATGATCGGCTCCTCCGCGCGGCGCTCCCGGAAGGCGAAGGCGGCGAGGAGGAGCGCCGCTGCGCCGAAGAGGCCGAGGATCTCGCCCGAAGCCCAGGGAAACTCGGCGCCACCCCAGACCGCCGCGAGCAGGCCGCTCGAGGCGCCTGCCGTGAGGAGGCCGGCGCCGGCGTAGTCGATCGGGCGGCGCTCGCCCCGCTCCTGCTTTTGGAAGCCGAACCAGACGACGACGAGGGCGAGGGCGGCGACCGGGAGGCTCGCGAAGAAGGCCCAGCGCCAGGACGTGTTGTCGGCGATCCAGCCTCCGGTCATCGGGCCGGCGATGGACGCGAGGGCGAAGATCCCGCCGGAGAGGCCCTGCCACTTGCCTCGCTCGCGGGGCGGGACGATGTCGCCGATCGCCGCGATCGCGAGCGGGATGAGCCCGCCCGCGCCGAGTCCCTGGATCGCTCGGCCGCCGACGAGGACGCCCATCGACGTGGCAAGGCCCGACACGATCGAGCCGGCGGCGAAGACGGCGATCGCGATCAGGAAGAGCGGCCTGCGCCCGTAGACGTCCGAGAGCTTCCCGTAGAGCGGCACCGTCACCGTCGCGCCGAGCATGTAGGCGGAGAAGACCCAGGAGTACTGGGCGAGCCCTCCGAGGTCGCCGACGATCACGGGCAGTGCGGTCGAGACGATCGTCTGGTTGAGCGAGGCAACGAGCATCCCGAGCAGGAGCCCGGCGAAGACGATCAGCGTGCGCCGCTTGCCGAGTGGGTAGACGCTGCGATCATTCTTTCGTTACGTAACGAAAGGATATCAGAGCCTCGCGGTGATCGAGGGATTCCCCCGATGCAGGCGAGGGATCCGCCCGACGCGCCCCCGGCCGCTTCGTCCTACCGTCGTTTCCAGGCAGAAACGAAAAGGACGAAGGAGGCACGAGATGGAACCGACGCTTCTGGAACTCGAGCCCGTCGACGGCGAGGAGCTCATGCGCGAGATCGCGCGCTACCTCGCCGCCGTCGAGATCTTCCGCCGCGAGGGCCACGAGCCGCGCTGGTTGGATCACCCCTACGCGTACGACCTCTAGGAGGCGACCGTGATGGCAACGAACCCGCAAAGCGCCGACTCGCCCAAGGCGAGCTTCGAGGACCTCCTCGGCGGCCGCATCCTCGCCTGGGTCGGCGGCGTCGCCGTCGTGCTCGGCGTCGTGCTCTTCCTCGGCATGGCGATCACGCGAGGGTGGATCGACGAGCCCACGCGCGTCGTCCTCGCCTACCTCGGCTCGACGGCTCTCTTCGGGCTGGGCGTGTGGCTCTACGAGCGCAAGGGGCAGACACATGCGGCGCTCGCTTCGGTCGCGAGCTCCGTCGCCGCTCTCTACCTGACCACGACGACCGCGACGCAGGTCTACGACCTCGTCTCCCCCGGAATCGGGCTCGGGCTTGCGGGCCTGATCGGCGCGACGGCAACCACGGTCGCGATTCGCTGGGACTCCCGACTGGTCGGCCATCTCGGCATCGTCGGCGCGCTGCTCGCGCCCGTCCTCGTCGGGGCCGGGACGTCGACGTCATCGCTCGCGTTCATGGGCATCGCGCTCGTCGCAACCGTGGGCGTGCTCGTCTGGCGGCGCTGGAGCTGGCTCGCGCTCGTCGCCTTCACGGTGAGCGTCCCGCAGCTCCTCGACTGGGTGGCCTCCAGGCACTTCGGCTTCGAGGGTGGCGGCGGCGTCGGCCTGACGCTCGCGATTCTCGCGCTCTTCTGGCTCCTCTACACCGTCGCGGCCCTCGGCTACGAGATCCGCGTTCCCACCGCGCGCCTCCGCCTGTCGTCGGCCCTTCTGACCTTCGCGAACGTCTCGACCGTCTCCCTCACCGGCTGGGCTGTGCTCCACCACGAACGGATGGAGAACGCGGCCACGGCGTGGGTTCTCGCGGTAGCGGCGCTCTGCGTCCTCGTCGGTGTGGTGACGCTCCACCGGGAGATGAGCCTGAACATCCGGGCTCTCCTCGTCGCGTTCGGGCTCGTCCTCGCCGCGATCGGGCTTGCGCTCGCGCTCAGCGGCGTCGCGCTCGTCGTCGCCTACGCGGGTCTCGCGGTCGTCCTCGCCCTCGCCTCTCGCTCGTCCGGCGCCGAGCGCGCCTGGCTTGCCTCGCTCGGATTCCTCGGGCTCTCGCTCGGGCACATCCTCATCTTCGAGGCGTCCCCCTCGGCGTTGCGCTTCGGCGTCGACGACCTCGGCTCCGCGGCGTTCGTGCTCGGCCTCTGGGCTCTCGCCGCGAGTGCCTGTGCTCTCCTCCTCGAGGACGAGGGACTTCAGGGCGCCGTCACGATCGCGCGTCGTCTGAAGAAGCGTCCGGCCGAGGGTGAGCCTGTCGCCGCAGAGCCGCTGAGACTGCTTCTCGGGTTCGCGCCCGCTGCCCTCCTCTACCTCGGCTCGATCGCGATCGTGGACACCTGGGGCGTGACCGCGACCGGCGGGCAGGTGCAGACGGGCCAGGTGCTTCTGAGCGCCCTCTGGGCGGTTACGGGCTTCGCGGCCCTCGTGGCCGGGCTGCTCCGGGACAGCCGCAGCCTGCGGCGGGCCGGGCTCGGCCTCCTCGCCGTCGCCGTTCTCAAGGTCTTCGCCTACGACCTCTCGCAGCTCACGGCGATCTACCGCGTTCTCTCGTGCATCGCGCTCGGCCTGCTCCTTCTCGCCGGTGCCTTCGCCTACCAGCGCGTCCGCCTGGCCGGGCAGGCGCGATGAGGGCGGGACGGACGCTCGTCGCGGCGCTCGCGCTGCTGGCCCTCGTGCCGGCAGCGCTTGCCGCGACGGTGGACGAGAGCGGCTTTCGGTACGTGCGCGAACTCCGCGCCTCCGGCGCCGGCCCCGTGGAGCTCGACCCGGACGGGCCGCTCTACGAGCACTCGAGGGCAGGATTCGCCGACCTACGGATCCTGGACGCGACCGGGAAGCAGGTGCCGTGGCGAACGTTCCCGGAGCTCTCGCCGCCCTCCACCGTTCCCGTCAGGGTCCTCGACCGCGGGCGGAGAGGCGGCCGCGCGGTCGCCCTCCTAGACCTCGGGCCGAAGCGGCGCGTCGTCGACCGGATCGACCTCGACGTGCCCGATCGGGACTTCGTCGGCCGGGTCACGATCTTCGGGAGCGACGACGAGAAGACCTTCACGAGGCTCTCGACGACCGTCATCTACGACGTGGGCGGAGCCGAGCGCGCGCGGAGCACGGTCGCCGTCTTCCCGCCGACGGACTTCCGGTACCTGTCCGTGAGCGCAACCGGCATCTCCGCCGTGACCCGCGCGACCGTCTCGGCCGAGCGCCCTGCGCCGCTCTTGCTCGACCGGCCCGGCCGGCTGGCCGTTCGCGAAGCGGGGAACCGGACGATCGCCGTCCTCGATCTCGGCTACGGGAACCTGCCCGTGGACGGAATACGCGTCACGGCCGCGACGAGCCGTTTCGACCGTGCGGTCGAGATCGAAGGCTCGAACGACGGACGGGCCTGGGCCTACCTCGCGGGCGCCCGCGTCTTCAGGCTGGCGGACTCGATCGCGGCTCAGATCGGCGTGGACGCCCGATACCGCTACCTGCGCCTCACGATCGTGAACGGCGACGACGAGCCGCTTGCGGGGATCCGGGTCACGGCCCTCGCCCGCCCGAGGACACTCCTCCTGGCGCCGGGGTACGCCCCGCCCTACCGGCTGCTCTACGGGGGCACGCGGACGACGGCTCCGAGCTACGACTTCGCGCGGCTGCCGCGGGCGAGCCTCGGCCTCGAGCGCGCGGAGATCGGCGAGCTCGGCCCGGAGGAGGCCAACCCGCACTTCGCGCCGCCGAAGGTCACACGCTCGTTCTTCGAGCGGCACCCGTTCGTCGTCCAGGCCGCCCTCGCACTCGCCGCCGCGATCGTCGCGACGGGCGGCCTGCTCGCGCTCAGGTCACACAAGGACGGAGTAGCCGCCGTCGACGACGAGGGTCTGCCCGCGGATCATGGCGGCGGCCGGTGAGGCGAGGAAGCAGACCGCGTCGGCAACGTCGCCGGGCTCGACGAGCCGGCCGGCGGGCGTGCGGCTGCGGTAGTAGGCGAGCATCTGCTCGCGCTTGTCGAAGTAGTCGAGCGCGCCGGTCTCGACGAGGCCGGCGGAGACGGCGTTCACTCGGATCCCGCGTGGCGCGAGCTCGACCGCGAGGTAGCGAACGAGCGCCTCGAGCGCAGCCTTCGAGACGCCGACCACGCCATAGTCCTCCAGGACGCGGGTCGAGCCCAGGCTCGAGATCGCGACGATCGCGCTCCCGTCGGGCATCGACGGCGCCGCGAGCCGGGCCAGCGTGAGGAGCGCGCGGGCGTTCCCGTTCACCGTCCAGTCCCAGTGCTTCTCCTCGAGCTCGAGCAGCGGCCGCATGACGCCGGTGGCGGCGTTCGAGACGACGACGTCCAGCGGGCCGGCCTGCGCGACGAGCGCGGCGGTCTTGTCGGGGTCGCCGAGGTTCCCGCGCAGGAGCAAGGGCTCGGCGCCGAGGGCCTGGAGCTCCGTGGCCGTCTCCTCGGCGGCGCGATCGTTGCGGAGATAGCCGATCGCGACGCGGGAGGCGCCGAGCTCGGCGAAACGAAGCGCGATCCCCTTCCCGATCCCCCGCGAGCCGCCCGTCACGAGGACGGACTTGCCGGCGAAAGCGATCACGCCCGGCGGTTGGGCAGCGGCCTGGAGGCCGGCGCGTGGCTCGGGAGCGTCTCCCAGCCGAGCCGGGTCGGCGGCTCGAGCGGCCCTTCCTCCGCCTTCG
>JBGPNP010000070.1:0-9903 GCA_041487575.1 Gaiellaceae bacterium
GGACCCGGCCCGTGAGCCCGAGCTCCCGGCGCATCTGCCGGCGGAGGAGTCGGAGTTCCCGGCGCGCTTTGCGCGCAGCCGTGTCGGCTTCCCCGGGCGGGCCGAAGCGAGCCGCAGAGGCGTGCCGGACGAAGTGGCCGGCCTCGACGACGAATTCGCGCTCGAGGACGGCGCCGAGCTCCGCGAGCGTCGCGCTCGGAGCCACGGGCACGCGCTGGTCGGCGAGGAAGGCGACGAGGTCGCGCCGGCAGGCGGTCGCGAGAGCGCGCGGGTCGCGGGTGGCGAAGCGGAGCTCGCTCCGGACGAGCTTCAGGATGAGGAAGGCGCCGAGCGCGGCCGCGACGACGAGGAAGGCGAGCGCCGCGAGGCCCTTCTCGTGGGGCTTCGCGACACTCGCGCCTCCCCTCCCCCCGGCGAGTCTGGTCCCGGTGCCTTCGAGCCCGGGGCGCCTGGCGCTGCGGAGGGCCTCGGCCGTGAGCGCGTCGAGGACCGCGCTGCGCCCGAGCAGCGCCGCCGCCGGCCCGCCGATATCCCCCCGGGCGAACGTGGGCGACGTGCTCGAGTAGCTTGCTCCGAGCTCGCCGCGCCCCGGCGTCGGGTCGAAGGGGAGCCAGCCGTACCCCGGGAAGTAGACCTCGACCCACGCGTGGGCGTTGTGGTCGGTGACGACCCATTCCTTCCTCTTCTCGTCGTACTTCCCGCTCGTGAAGCCGACCGCGACGCGAGCCGGCACGCCGAGGAGGCGGAGCATGACCGCCATCGCCCCGGCGAAGTGCTGGCAGTAGCCCTGGTGCGAGCGCAGGAGGAAGGCGACGAGGGGCGGCTCGGCCGTGGTAGCGACCGGCGGCCTCTCGTTGTACTTGAAGCCGCCCTGCCGCCGCAGCCAGTCCTCGAGCGCGAGCGCGGCGGCGTAGGGCGACTTCGCCTGGCCGACGACCTCGCGCGCCTTGCGGTAGATCGGCTGATAGGAGATGACGAGGAAGTTCTGGGCGTTGTCGTCGAAGAGCTTCTCCATCTGCGCGTTACGGCCCTTCGTCCCCCAGGGGGGCAGGCGGAGGCCCGGAACGAGCTCGAGGTCGCGACCGAGGCTGTCCGGGTAGGCGCTCTTCACCTTGGCGAGAGCGACGACGTCGGCGTCGGGGACGTAGCTCCAGGCGGTGTAGCGCTGCCCGATGCGGAGCGAGCCCGGAAGGATGACGACGCCGCCCTCGGCCCGCTGCACCGGCGCCGCCGTGCCTGTCCGCAGCTTCACCGGCTGGGCCGACGCGATCAAGTGGTCGTCGGAGAGGGCGCCCACGGTGATGTCCTGCCTGACCCAGCTCCTCTCGTCCAGTGCCGCCTTCGGGAGAAGCGGGTCGTCGGTGAAGTCGATCTGCTCGGCCGTCGCGGCCGGCTCCGGGTGGAGCGACTCGCGCCAGCCGACGCCCGTGTACTCGTCGAGCGTCGTAGCGCGCCAGTAGAGCTTCTGATCCTTCCCACCCGAGACCTTGACCCGCAGGACGACCGTCTCCTTCTTCGGGAACCGGATGCCCTGGTAGTGCGAGCTCCAGACGTAGCGGACGCCGACGGGGTCCTGCGGCGCGTCGTAGAGGTCCCAGCGCTGCCAGACGACGAACTCCCGCTTGGCGACGGCGTCCGTGGTCGAGGCGCCAACCGAGATGGCGACGAGGACGACGCCGGCCGCGGCCGCCGGGACGAGGTTCCGCAAAGCCCGCGGGCCGGTGCGCGCGAGCCAGAGAACGGCGAGGATGGTCGCGAGCCCGACCGCGCCGAGCATGAGCGGGCGCGTGCCGGGGAAGAGCGTCGTCGGCCAGCCGGCCCCGGCGAGGAGGACGACTCCCGCGCCGACCGGCCGCCGCCACGCGAGGAGGAGCGCGACGAGCGCGACGAAGCCGAAGACGGCGAAGAGGACGACCTCGTGCATGAGGCCGAAGTCGGCCCGGTCGAAGGGCAGGAGCGTGTCGTAGAAGTCGAGGAAGCCCTGGTGAAACCGGTCGAAGACGGGGCCGAAGAAGTCCCGCCCGCTCCCGGGCCGCATGTCGGACAGAGGGACGTCGAAGGCGATGCTCGCGGCCACGAGGGCCGACGCCACCGTCGCGAGCGTCGCGAGCGTCCAGTGGCGCCGAAGGAGGCCGACGCCGGCCGGGACGAGGGCGAGCGCGAGAATGAGCGCCAGGTCTCGGGCCTCGGGCGGGGCCGACTCGACCCGGAGCCACGCCCCTGCGACGAGCGCGGAGGCGAGCGAGATCGCTGCGAGAGTTCTGGTGGTTCGACTAGCCAGCTCTGGCTCCGATTGCCGGCAGGCCGAGCTTTGCGGCGAGGTCGTCGCCGCGACGGAGGACCGCCACGGGGACGCCCGCCCGCTCGAGCCGGAGGAGCTGGGCCGCCGCCTCGGGCGCCGTCGGGCGGGGCGACGGTCCGAAGCTCGCCGGGTCGACGTAGACGACGGTGGCCGTGTGCCGCGAGAGTGTCCGCTGCAGGATGCGCTCGGCGAGTCGGGGCGAGAGGGCCGAGGTGACGACGGTGAGCTCGACAGCCCGGGCGGCGGGGCCGGTCTCGTCGGCGAGCAGCGTCGCCGCCGGCACGTGCCCATCCGGCTCGACGGAGGCCAGGAGCTCGAGCGCGACGCGCCAGTCGCCGTCGAAGGAGTGCACAGGCTGGTAGTCGCGGCGGGCCGAGTTGACGACGAGGCCGACGCGCTTACCTCGCCGGGCATGTGCCTGCACGATCGAGCCCGCCGCCCGCACCGCCAGCTCGAAGGCCGAGTCCGGCGGCTCGCCGGCGACGGCGCTCCCGTCTGCGTCGAGGAGCACGACGGTCTCGTCGCGGGGCGAGTCCTCGAGCTCCTTCACCATCAGCCGCCCGCGCTTGGCCGTCGAGGGCCAGTGCACTCGCCGCAGGGACTCGCCCGCTCCGTATTCGCGCACGCTGTGGAAGTCGAACCCCGACGCGCGGCGCAGGAGGAGCCGCCGGCCCTCCGCCTGGTGGCGCCCGCTCTCGGAGAAGAGGCGGTCGAGCTCGACGAGCCGGGGGTAGACGAGCACGGACTCGCCCGCCGGAAGCGGCAGCTCGAGGCGCTCGAGCGCGAACGGGTCCTCGACCACGACGTGCGCCTCCTCGATCGGGTAGCGGCCGCGCGGGACGCGCTCGAGGATGTAGGCGCCCCGGAGCTTCCGCCCCCGGCGCCGGACGACCGTCTCGTGGTCCCCGAGGCGGGCGATCCGCTCGACGACCACGAGGCTCGCGGCGGGAAGCGCGCCCTCGAAGTCGAGCTCGAGCTCGACCGGGACGTCGTCGCCGTCGACGTGCTCCCGCCGACCGAATCGCCGCCGAAGGCGCATCGGCCGCCTGACGAGCCGCACCCAGAGCGCCGCCCCGGCGACCGCGAGGACGAGGCCGAGTGCGACCGGGTAGAGCGGGCGCGACCCGAACGCCCAGGCCACGAGATACGTGAGCCCTCCGAGGGCTAGGACCCAGCGGCCCCGGTCCGTCAGCACGACCTTTTTCCGCCTTCGGCGCAAAAAGCTCGACCAAAAAGAGAATCTCCTCCGGTTTCCAACAGCGTTCCCTCTTTAGTCCCCGTCTGAGCGCCTCCGACGATCAGACGGGGACTGGGGTGTGCTCGACCAGGTCGCGGACCAGGCCGGCGGCGTCGAGCCCCGACGAGCGCGCCTCGGGCGCGAGGATGAGGCGGTGCGCGAGCACGACCGGGGCGACGGCCTTCACGTCCTCGGGCTCGGCGTACTCGCGCCCGGCGAGGAGCGCGCGCGCCTTCGCCACACGCAGGAGCGCGATCCCCGCGCGAGGGCTCGCCCCCAGATAGAGGCGCGGGTCGGAACGGGTCAGGCGCAGCACGGCGACGACGTAGCGGTTGACGCTCTCCTCGACGTAGACGCGGCGAGCGTCGTCGATGGCCTCGAGGACATCCTGCGCGCTCGCGACTGGCCCGAGCGCCTCGAGCGGTGAGTTCGTCGTCTGCTCGAGGAGCATCTTCGCCTCCTCGGCCGGCGGCGGGTAGCCGATGGCGATCCGCATCTGGAAGCGGTCGAGCTCCGCTTCGGGGAGCGGGTACGTCCCCTCGTACTCGATCGGGTTCTGCGTCGCCATGACCATGAACGGCGGCGCGAGCTGGTAGGAGACTCCGTCCACCGTCACCTGCTGCTCCTGCATGCACTCGAGCAGCGCGGCCTGCGTCTTCGGCGAGGCGCGGTTGATCTCGTCGACGAGGAGGATGTTCGCGAACACCGGTCCCGGCCGGAACTCGAACTCGTTCGAGCGCTGGTTGTAGACGTTCACGCCCGTGACGTCCGAGGGCAGGAGGTCGGGGGTGAACTGGAGCCGCGAGAAGGAGACGTCGACCGAGCGCGCGAGCGCCTTCGCGAGCGTCGTCTTCCCGACCCCGGGAAAGTCCTCGATGATGAGGTGCCCCTCGCTGAAGAGGCAGACGACCGCGAGCTCGAGCGTCTCGTCGGGCGCGTGCATGACGTGGCGGAGGTTCTGGACGACGCGCCGGCCAAGCTCGGCCGAGCGGACGACCTCCGGGCGCTGCGCCGCCAGTTCCTCCGCCATCACACTCCCTCCAGGAGGCTCGAGACCTCGTCGAGGATAGCCACCGCGCACTCCTCCTTGCTTCGCTTGTCCACGAGACGCTCGCCGCTCGCGGTGATGAGCACGACCTCGTTGTCCTCGGCCTCGAAGCCGGTGTCCGAGCGGGATACGTCGTTGAAGACGAAGAGGTTCCCACCTTTGTCGGCGAGCTTCTCTCTCGCCCTGGCCAGGCCCTCCGCCCCGGCGTCCGCGGCGAAGCCGACGAGGATCTGGCCGGGCCGACGGCGCCGGCCGAGCTCGGCGAGGACGTCCTGCGTCGGCTCGAGGGCGATCGTCCACGTCCCCGTCTCCTTCGCGCGCTTGCCGTCGATCGGATTGGCGGGGCGATAGTCGGCGACCGCCGCGGCCATGACGACCACATCCGCGTCGGCGCGCGCGAGGGCCTCGCGGGCGAGGTCCGCAGCGGTGGGCGTATCGACGACCTCGACACCTCCGGGCGCCGGCACGGCTAGGTTCGCGGCGAGGAGCGTGACGCATGCGCCGCGACGCGCGGCCTCACGCGCGATCGCGACGCCCATGCGCCCGCTCGAGCGGTTGCCGACGAAGCGGACCGTGTCGACCGGCTCGCGCGTGCCGCCGGCGGAGACGAGGACGTGCTTGCCGACGAGCGGCCCGCCTTCGCCGAGCGCCTCGCGCACGCGGGCGAAGATCGCCTCTGGCTCGCTCATGCGCCCCAGGCCGTGCTCGCCCTCGGCGAGCTCTCCTTCCTCCGGGCCGATGATCGACCAGCCGTCCCGGGCGAGGGTGGCGATGTTGCGCTGAGTCGCGGGGTGCTCCCACATGCGGACGTTCATCGCCGGCGCTGCGAGCCGCGGGCCCCGGAAGGCGAGCGCGAGCTGCGTGAGCACGTTGTCGGCGATCCCGTGCGCGAACTTGGCCAGCGTGTTGGCGGTGAGGGGAGCGACGACGAGGAGGTCCGCTTCGATGAGGTGCGGGTAAAGGACGCGCGGCGCCTCGCACCGGGCAAGCGCCTCGAAGGTTCGGGCGGCGACGAAGCCCTCCGCGTCCGGCGTGAGGACCGGAGTGACCTCGTGCCCCGCCCGGACGAGCAGCCGGCAGAGCTCGCACGCCTTGTAGGCGGCAACGCCGCCGGTCACTCCGAGGATGACGCTCCGACCGGGCATGAGCACTCCCGGAAGTGTACGGAGCGTCCTAGTTGCGGTACGAGTACGTGATCTTGCCCTCGGCGGTCTCCTCGAGGGCCATCGTCAGGTAGTTCTTCGAGCGCGACTCGATGAGCGGGGGCGGGAAGTCCTCGAGCATGCCCTCGCCGAGCTGGTGGTGATAGTTGTTGATCTGCCGAGCGCGCTTCGCGGCGACGATGACGAGCGCGTACCGCGAGTCGACGTTCTCGAGCAGGTCGTCCAGGCGTGGATACATCATGGCCGGGGAAGTCTACCGGCAGCTTCCAGCTCCGCGCTCACGATCTCCTCGAGCGCACCGACGGCGCGCTCGACCGCGTCGTTCGTGACGACGTGGTCGAAGGCGCCCGCCTCGGCGGTCTGCCGGCGGGCGAGGTCGACGCGCTCGCCGATCTCGCCTGCGCTTTCCGTCGCCCGCTCCTCGAGCCGGCGGCGCAGCTCGTCGAAGGTGGGCGCCGCGACGAAGATCGTGACGGCGTCCGGCCGGAGCTCCTTGACCCGGCGCGCGCCCGCCGTCTCCAGCTCGAGGATGCAGCTCTTGCCGCGGCCGAGGATGCGGTCGACCTCCGCGTTCAGGGTCCCGTAGCGCTGGCCCGAGACGTAGACGACGTGCTCCAGGAACTCGCCGGCCCGGACGCGTCGCTCGAACTCGGCCTCGGAGAGGAAGTGGTAGTCGCGCCCGTCCACCTCGCCGGGGCGACGCGGCCGCGTCGTCGCCGAGACCGCGACCTCCAGGTCGGGCCGGCGCTCGAGAAGCGCGCGGATGAGCGTCCCTTTGCCGGCGCCGGACGGGCCTGTGACGACGACGAGCCGCCCGCGAGGGCTCAGCGTCGGAGGAGGCCTACCAGCTCGGCCCGCTGGCGCTCGGACAGGCCGCCGACAGTCTTCGACTGGCTGATGCGGCACATGTTCAGGAACCGCGCGGCCTTCACGCGTCCGAACTTCGGCACGGCGATGAGCATGTCGAACACCTTCGCGGTCTCGACGTACTCCGGAGGGTCGCGGAGGATGTCGCCGATCTCGGCGGCACCGTTCTTCAGGTCCTTCTTCAGCTGGGCCCGGCGCACGCGGATGTCGTTCGCCCGCTTGAGCGCCTCCATCCGCTGGTCGAGCGACCTGACGGGAGCCTGAACCTGCCCTTTCGACATCTGCATCGGCGCGCCATTCTAACAGCGCCCCCGAGCTGTTCAAGAGGCACTTTTTCCTTGCTAATCGGCATATTTCGCCAGTCCTGGCAACGAAGCGAGCCCGCCGGAGAGCGCGATGCCGCGTGCGTCGAGGGGATTCGAGAGCCCGAGCGCCGCCGTCTCCGCCGCAAGCTCTCCCCGGACGCGCTCGGGCGAGCCCGGGTCCGCGAAGAGAACCGTGCCCAGCGCGACCGAGGAAGCTCCGCAGGCGATCAGCTCGAGCGCGTGACGCCCGGTCTCGACCCCGCCGACCCCGACGATCGGAAGGCCGGTCGCCCGGTAGGCGGCGAGCACCGCCGCCAGGGCGATCGGTCGGAGCGCCGGGCCGGAGTAGCCCCCCGACGCCGTCGAGAGGACCGGCCGGAGCGTGCGCTCGTCGAGCGCGAGGCCGCGGATCGTGTTCACGAGCGTCAGCCCGTCGGCCCCCGCCTCGGCCGCGGCGAGGGCGACGGCCGCGACGTCCGGCACGGCGGGCGAGAGCTTCGCGTAGAGCGTCTTCGACGTGGACGCGCGGGCTGCGCGCACGATCTCGGCCGCGCCCTCGGCCGGTGACTCGACGTTCGGGCAGCTCACGTTCAGCTCGACGGCCGAGACCTCGTTCAGGCCGTCCAGAGCGGCACAGGTCGATGCGTAGTCGCCAGCCGCGAATCCTCCCACGGACACCCACACGGGAACGCCGAGCTCCGCGAGCCGCGGCAGCGCTTCGGCGAGGAACCGGTCGATTCCCGGATTGGCGAGGCCGATCGAGTTGAGCATGCCGTGGTCGGCCTCAGCGATCCGCACCGGCGGGTTCCCCTGCCGCGGAAGCGGCGTCACCGTCTTCGTCACGAAGGCGTCGAGCGAGCGCGCGACCTCGGGCGCGACGAGCGCGTCGAGGCAGCCGGAGGCGTTCAGCAGGAGCACGTCGCGGCCTCCAGCACGGGGCCCTGCACGCAGAGGCGCTCGAGCCTCCCGTCGATCTCGACCGCGCAGCCGTAGCAGGCGCCGTAGCCGCAGGCCATCGGCGCCTCCCAGGCGAGCTGGGCGCTCGGCGCGAGCCGGGCGACGGCGCGGAGCATCGGCTCGGGCCCGCAGGCGAGGACGTCGTGGCCGGACGGCATGAGCTCGGTGACGTAGGTCGGCTCGACGACGACCTCGGCGTGCGGGAGGAGCGCGGCCGCCTCGGCGTGCCACTCGCTCCGGAAGCCAAGGATCGCGGGCGGGGAACCGAGCGCGCGGGAGACGTAGGGGAAGGGCGCGACGCCGATGCCTCCGCCGACGAGGAGCGGCTGAGCGACGTCGAGGCGAAAGCCGTTCCCGAGCGGGCCGAGCACGCCGACTCGCTCTCCGGGCTCGGCGGCCGCGAGCGCCCGCGTCCCGGGGCCGATCGGGTCGATGAGAAACGCGAGCTCTCCCCGCGGCGCGAGGCAGAGGCTCATCGGGCGCGGCAGGAGCCGGCCCGGCGGCGAGAGCATGAAGAACTGGCCGGGCGCGCCCGGATCGAGGCTCCCGCGCTCGAGACGCAGGAGCCGGTACGGGCCGACGTCCTCGGCCCCGGCGACCCTAAGCGGTTCTCTTCGCAACGCGCTCCTGCAGGGAGAGGGTGTCCGAACATCCCGCCCGGGCGATCGCCTCGACGGCTGCAAAGGCGCCGCCCAGGGTCGTCATGCAAGGCACGCGGGCCGCGAGCGCCGTCTCGCGGATGACGAAGCCGTCGGAGCGGGCGCCGCGTCCGTCCGGGGTGTTGATCACGAGGTCGCAGCGGCCCCGGCGGACGAGGTCGACGACGGTCGCGCCGACGCCTTCCTCGGCGACCTTGCGCACGCCCTCGACGGAGAGGCCGGCCGCGGCGAGAGACCGGGCGGTGCCTGCGGTCGCGCAGAGGCGAAAGCCGAGCGAGGCAAGCCGCCGCCCGAGCTCGACGGCGGCCGGCTTGTCGGCGTCGCGCACGGACAGGAAGACCGTGCCGCCCGTCGGAAGGGGCCGTCCGGCGGCACGCTCCGCCTTCGCGAAGGCGGTGGGGAAGTCGTCGGCGCTCGCCATCACCTCGCCGGTCGAGCGCATCTCGGGCCCGAGCACCGGATCGGCTCCCGGGAAGCGGCCGAACGGGAAGACGGCCGCCTTGACGCTCACCTGCGCGGCCGAGCCCTCCGGCGGCAGCTCGAGCTCGAAGAGGCGCGCCCCTGCCATGAGCCTGCAGGCCGCCTCGACGAGGTTGACGCCGATCGCCTTGCTCGCGAAGGGGACGGTGCGCGAGGCGCGCGGATTGGCCTCGAGGACGTAGAGCTCCCCCTCGGAGAGCGCGAGCTGGACGTTCGCAAGCCCGACGACGCCGAGCGCAGGCGCGAGCCGCCGCACGGCGGCGCGGACCTCGGCGAGCGTGCGCGGGTCGAGCCAGACCGGCGGCAGGACGCAGGAGGAGTCCCCCGAGTGGACGCCCGCCTCCTCGACGTGCTGCATGACGGCCGCGACGTAGACGGCGTCGCCGTCGCAGAGCGCGTCCACGTCGATCTCGACCGCGCCCTCGAGGAAGCGGTCGACGAGGATCCGCCCGGGCTGGGCAGCGGCCGCGGCTACCTCCTCGGGCGAGTAGCACACGCGCATGTTGCGCCCGCCGAGGACATACGAGGGCCTGACGAGCACCGGGTAGCCGATGCGCTCGGCGACGGCGGCCGCGGCCGCCGGCCCGTCCGCGACGCCCCAGTCCGGCACCCTGATCCCAAGCTCTTGGCAGAGGACGGCAAAGCGCTCTCTGTCCTCGGCGAGGTCGACGGCCTCGTAGGGAGTGCCGAGGATCCTGAAGCCCTCGGCCTCGATCGCCCGCGCGAGCTTGAGCGGCGTCTGGCCGCCGAACTGGATGACGACCCCGGCCGGCTGCTCGCGTTCACAGATCTCGAGCACCTCCTCGGCGCCGAGCGGCTCGAAGTAGAGGCGGTCGGAGGTGTCGTAGTCGGTGGAGACGGTCTCGGGGTTGCAGTTGACCATGA
>JBGPNP010000071.1:0-9698 GCA_041487575.1 Gaiellaceae bacterium
CGCCTCGGCGGCGCTTCCGACGGTGTAGAGGACGAGCCCGCCCGGCTCGTGGACAGGGCCGACGTAGGGGGCCGGGTCACCCCAGAAGAGCGAGACGATGCGCACACCTTCCTCGAGCGCGAGCGCGAGCCGCTCCTCCTGCGGCCATTCGAGCACGAGGTTGACGCCGAAGGGCCGCTCGGTCAGCCGCCGGGTCTCCCGGATCGCCGCCCGGGCCTCGTCGAGGCCGAACCAGGAGAGCTGGAGCATGCCGAGCCCGCCCGCGTTCGAGACGGCGGCGGCGAGCGCGGGGGCGTCCGAGACCGGCGCCTGGACGATCGGCAGCTCGATCCCGAGCAGGTCGCAGAGGGGCGTCCGCAGGGTCACGGCTCTACTCTAGGCCCCCGAGCCGGTGCATCGCGTCCGCGAGCGCGGGGTGGAGGTCACGGTAGAGCGCGTAGAGCCGTTCGAAGCGCTCGTGGCGCGCGGGGTCGGGCTCGACGGCGCGAACCGGCTCGAGCCACGGCTCGGCACCGATCGCCCTGAGCGCGAGGACGGCCGGGCCGATCGCCTCTCCAGCGTGTGCGGCGACGGCAAGCGGCGCGCCGAGGGCGTCGCAGGTGGCCCGGAGCCACGCCTCGTGGCGCGTGCCGCCGCCGCCCGCGAGCCAGCGCTCGGGCGCGAGGCCGGCCTGCTCGAGGCGCTTCCCGTGGTCGAGTGCAGAGAGCGCGACGGCGTCCACGATCGCGCGGTAGGCCTGCTCCCGGGTCGTCGAGAGCGTGAGGCCCAGGAGGAGCCCGCGCGCCTGGGGATCCCAGACCGGCGTTCGCTCGCCCGCGAGGTAGGGGAGAGCGAGGAGTCCGCCCGCCCCGGGCTCGAGTGCCGAGACGTCGAGCCCGGCAGCGCCCAGCTCGCGCTCGAACCAGGAGATGGCCGCGCCGGCCGACGCCGTCCAGCCGCCGACGAGGAGGCCCTCGCCGGGGTAGCGCGCAAGGGCGAGGCCCTCGACGGCGACCGGCGCCTCGACCGCGCGCGCGATGATGAGGGTCGAGCCGAGGATGACGCAGGCGTCGCCCGGGCGCCGGACGCCGACGCCGGCGACGTCCGCGAAGCTGTCGTAGGTTCCGACGGCGACCGGCGTTCGAGCGGGGAGGCCGAGCGCCGCCGCTGCGCGCTCGGTTAGCCCGCCCGCGACGGCGAGCGCGTCGAGCGGCTCCGGGAGCGGGATGGGCGGGGCCATGCCGCGGACGTCGTAGTCGGCACGGGTGATCGAGTCCATCGCAGGAACGCCCGTGAGCCCCGCGACGAGGAACCCGGTTGCGTCGAGCGCGAAGGCTGCTTGCCGCCAGAGCGCCGGCTCGTGCTCGCGCCACCAGAGGAGCTTCGGGAGCGCGTGGTCGTGCGAGACGCCCAGCTCGGCGCGCTCATCCTCGGCGCGCGTGTCGAGGGAGAAGAGGAGCGCGGGCGTCAGCGGCTCGAGGTCGGTGTCGACGAGGATCGGCGCCGAGCCGAGCGCAGCAACCCCGACCGCGTCGATTCCGAGAGCTCCCGGACGAGCCTCCGTGGTTGATTTATAATCATATCTAAGCCTGGGGTCGGCGCCGCCCGGCCTGTCGCTCTCTTCTAAGATATGATTATAAATAGAACTCTGAGCGACGGCCTCTCGGCCTGCCTCGAGGGCGGCGGCGAGCCAGGCACGCGGGTCCCCCTCGGCGCGCCCAGGCGAGAGCCGTGGCGCCACGAGGCGCCGCGCCGCGCCGAGCAGGCGCCCGTCCTCGGCGAGGACGGCGGCCCGGACGCCGGTCAGGCCGACGTCGATGCCGAGAGCTCTAAGTGCTCGTTTCACAAGTGGGGTATGCACCTGATGTCCCTAAGTTGCGTGTGGGCTCGTCGGGCCGCCGCGGATCTCGCTGTAGGGCTCGGGCTGATGGGTGATGGCGTGTTGGAGCAGGCGGTGGAACCCGGCCTAGGGACGTCAAGTGCATAGCCCACTTTCAGAATGACGACTCGTCGTCGGGGTGTGATGGGCGGCGCGAGGCAAGGACGCAGGGAGCGCCCATATCAAGCCCGATGGGCGGGACCGAGGACGCGGCATCGCGCCGTCCAGCACGGCCCGGCGGCATGGTGCTTCGTTCTGAAACGGGCTCTCAGTGCCGATATAACCGTCCTCCATGCTTGCCGCCCGCTTCTACGGCCCGCGCGACATCCGGATCGAGGAGGTCCCCGACCCGGTGCCTGGGCCAGGCGAGGCGGTCGTCCGCGTCACCGTCGCCGGGATCTGCGGCGGTGACCTCCACGAGTACCGCGCCGCGCGTCAGCTCTACCCGACGCCGTACCCGCGCCCCGCGCAGGGGCACGAGCTCGCCGGGGACGTGTTCGCCGTTGGGCCGGGCACCGAGGGCGTCGCCCCCGGCGACCGCGTCGCCGTGCAGCCGATGCTCTCCTGCGGCGAGTGCGAGCGCTGCCTTGCCGGCCGCTTCGCACTTTGCCCACGGCTCGAGCACATCGGCGTCGCCCGGCCCGGCGGGTTCGCCGAGCTCTGCGTCGCCCCGACGGAGAACCTCTACCGCCTCCCCGACGCGGTCGGCTACGAGGAAGGAGCGCTGCTCGACTGCACGGCGGTCGCCGTGCACGCGCTCCGGCGCGTCCCCGTCCCCGCGGGCGCGCACGTGGCTGTGCTCGGCACGGGCGCGATCGGTCAGGCGGTCGCCCAGCTCGCGCGCCTCGCGGGCGCAGGGCGCGTGACGGTTGTCGGGACGCGCCCCGGCCCGCTTGCGGCCGCCCGCCTCCTGGGCGCCGACGAGACCGTCGATCTCGGCGCGGGCGAAGCGCCGCCGACCGGCGCCGACGTCGTTTACGAGACCGCCGGCGGGGCCGACCAGCTCGAGCGGGCGCTCGCCGCGGCGGGGCCGGGCGGCGCGGGCGGGATCGTCGGCGAGACCTTCGAGCCGCTGGAGATCGACCCGGCCCGCGCAATGGCGCGCGAGCTGACGATCGCCTTCGTCTGGAGCCACGACGGGCGCTCGGAGTACCTGCGCGCGCTCGATCTCGCCGCGTCCGGCCAGGTGCGCCTCGCCCCGATCGTCACGCATCGCTACCCGCTCGCCGAGCTTCCCGAGGCCTTCGGCGTCGCGCTCGACCGGGCCCGCTCGGGCGCGATCAAGGTCATCGTCACGCCGTGAAGTCGAGCAGCACCTTGCCGAGCTTGCCGCGGCCGTCGAGCCGGTCGAATGCGGCGGCGAACTCCGCCGCGGGGTAGACCGAATCCACGAGCGGGCGCATTCTGCCCGTCGCGAGGTGCGGGACGACCTCACGCTCGAAGGCGCGGATCGCGGCTGCCTTCTCCTCGAGCGGCCGCGCGCGGAGGACGGTGCCGCGGATCGAGGCGCGCTTCCCCATGAGGGCGCGGAAGGGGAGTGAGATCTCGGCCCCGGCGCCCGTGCCGACGACGACGATGCGGCCCTTGGCCGCGAGCGCCTCGAGGTTGCCGGGGAAGTGCGGCGCGCCGACGAGCTCGAGGATGACGTCGGCGCCGCCGCGCGCCGCGACCTCGGCCGCGAAGCCCTCGTCCCAGACGACGTCGGCGCCGAGCGCCGCGACTGCCTCGCGCGCCGGCTCGGAGCGGACGGTTGCGACGACGCGGGCGCCGGCGGTGAGCCCGATCTGCACGGCAGCGCTGCCCACGCCGCCCGCCGCGCCGTGGACAAGGAGGAGCTCGCCTGGCCGCAGGGCGGCCTGCGAGCAGATCGCGTCGTGCGCCGTGACGAACGCCTCGGGGGTAGCCCCGGCCTCCTCCTCGGAGAGCGAGTCCGGCAAGCGCGCGACGAGCCGCTCGTGAACCGTGACCCGGTCGGCGAGCCCGCCGCCGCCCACGAGGCCGAAGACTCGGTCGCCGGGGCACCACGCCGTCACGCGCGCGCCGCACGCCTCGACGGTGCCGGCGACCTCGAGGCCGGGGATGTCGGCCGGGCTCCCGGCCGGCGCCGGATAGTGGCCGGCGCGCTGGATCGTGTCGGCCGGGTTGAGCCCGGCGAAGCGGACGCGGACGAGGACGTCCTCCGTCCCCGGGACCGGGTCGGGCCGCTCCTCGAGGCGGACGACCTCGTTCCCTCCTGCACCGGTGAAGACGATCGCTTTCATTCCTCAGAGCTCGGTCGGTGAGATCACGATGCCGAGCCTATCCGCCCCTCGCCGGAGCCGCGCGTCGAGCGTGACGAGCCGGCAGCCGAGGAGCTGCGCAAGAGCGACGTACTCCGCGTCGTAGGTCTTCGCCCATCCGAGCTCGTCCGCGATGCGCCACGCCTCCTCCCCGAGCCGCTCGTGGTCGTGGCGCTCGACTGGGCTCCGCTCGAGCTTCGCACGTGCGCTCGTCGCGTCCTCGAGGACGATCTCTCCGCGCCAGAGCAGCTCGTGGAGGGCGGAGCGACTCTCGGACCACATGAGCGGCGGCGCGACGAGCCGCTCGCGACCGAGATCCTCGAACCCCTCGTCGCGCAGGCACGCGACGAGGGCGACGCTCGCGTCGAGTGCAAGCATCAGTGACCCTGGCGCGAGCGATGAATCGCAGCGACGACGTCAGGCATCGGTCGCCCGGAACTGGTTCGCTTCCATCGTTCCGGAAGCGGCAGCATGCGCGGCTCCTCGAGGACGGCCTCCAGGTCCGTTTCCTCGATCACGTGCTGCGTTCCGACCTTGCGGGCGCGGAGCCTGCCGGCCCGGATCCAGCGGCGGATCGTCTCGGGATCGCGTCCGACTCGGCGGGCTGCTTCGGGGACGGTCAGCATGTAGCTGGATACTACAACATCAACCCGGCCAGACCAGCTCCGGCTCGCGGCGGCGCTTCGGCACCTCGATCGTCTCGACGATGACGCCGAGCTCCGAGACGGTGTCCCAGTAGGCGAAGCCGCCGTCGCCGTCGAGGCCGTAGCCGGCGCCCGTCTGGATCGCCTCGTAACCTGCCCGCTCCAGCTCGGCCACGGCCTCCGCGTGCGAGGGGACGAAGATGCCGAGGTGGTGGAGGCCCGGCCCGTAGTCGTCGTAGACGCTCGGCCCGCCGCCGAGCGGCTGGAGGAGCTCGATGTGCGGTGTCTGTCCGCCGAGGGCGATCCGGACAGAGCACGTCGCCTGCTCGCCGCGGTAGCGGAAGTCCGGAATGAAGTCCGGGCCGTACGTGTAGACGCGCCACGGGCCGGCGCCGTCCCAGAGCTCCGCGTAGCGGCGCAGCGCCTCGTCCAGGTCGCGGACGATGATCCCGACCTGGGTGATCGGCCTCCCGGCGAGAACGTTCGTCACAGGAGACGCCGGAGGAGGGCGAGGCTCGGCGCGAGGCGCTCGCGCTGGTCAGAGACGCCGGCGTGGTTGTCGAGGCCCTCGACGGTGAGGAAGAACTCGCGCCCGCCGATGCCCTCGACCAGCGCAGCGGCGAGCGCGGGCAGGTCGGCGACCCCCTCGCCCGGATAGCGGTAGAGCACCTCGAAGCCGCGGCGGTGGTAGCCGTCGTCGGTCGGGATCGACCGAAAGATGTAGTCCTTCACGTGCCCCGCGCGGGCGAGCGGGGCGAGCGCGCGCACGACTGGCACGGGGTCCTCGAGCGCCGCGACCGGGTTCACCAGGTCGAGGAAGACGCCGACCCGCCCGTCCAGGTCCTCGACGATCGAGCGGTACTCGGCGGCCGTGAAGTCCGAGTGGTTCTCGAGCAGGAGCGTCACCCCGGAGCTCTCGGCGGCCGGGAGCGAGCCCCTCAGCACCGCGACGACGTACCGGCGCTCCGCGTCGATCAGCTCCGGGGCGCCGGCGAGCTCGGCGCGGTAGAAGCCGGAGACGACGCGGAGGATCGGGCTCCCGAGCGCAACGGCGCGTTCCAGCCAGGCGCCGACCCGCCGGATGCCGACCGCGGGCTCGTCGCCGTTTCGGGCCTCGCCGAGGAAGTCGCCCGAGGCGAGCAGGACGAGGCCGAGCTCCTCTGCCCCGCCGGCGAGCCTCTGCAGGCCGTCGAGGTCGCGGGGGCGGGCGTGGTGGAGGTTGACCTGGACGCACTCGGCGCCCAGCCCTGCGGCCTCCTCGAGCACATCCTCGAGCGACACCTCGCCCCGCTCGAGCCGCAGGTGCCAGCAAAGGGTGTCGACGCCGAGGCGGACCGGCACTACGCGGGAACCCCGGCGGGCTCGCGGTCGGGCACGTATCCAAGCGCGCGGGAGATCTCGCGGGCGCCGTCGACGACGAGCGCGCGCAGGAGGTCCGCGTCCTCGCCGAGGATGGCCGGCCGGACGCCGGAAATCGAGAGCGCCGCCCTGAGCTCGCCGCGCCAGGCGAAGATCGGGGCGCCGAGCGCGGCGATGCCGAGCGTGACGTCCTCGTCGGAGACGGAGCAGCCCGTCTCTCGCACCTCCTCGAGCCGGCGAAAGAGCTCCGCGCGCGTGGTCGGCGTGTTCCGCGTCCATGCCTCCAGCGGCCCGGCGGCGACGTACTCCTCCCAGAGCTCGTGCGGCTCGTACGCAAGCAGGACCCGCGGCGCCGCGCCGGCGTGGAGAGGCAAGGAGCCACCGAGGCGGAGGGCGAGCGACTGGACACGGCGGCCGTCGAGCCGCTCGATGCAGACGGCCTCTCGCCCGCGCCGGACGCAGAGGAAGACGGTCTCGCCGGTCCGCTCGTGGATCCGCTCCATGACGGGCAGCGCCGCCTGGCGCTCGTCGAAGCGCGAGACGACGGCGCTCCCGAGGCGCAGGAGCTCGAGCCCGAGCCGGTAGGTGCCGCGGCGAGAGCCGGGCTCGACCATGCCGAGCCGCTGGAGGCTCGCGAGCAGGCGGTAGACCGTGCTTCTCGGCTCGCCCGTGAGCTCCGCGATCCGCGCGGCCGTCGCCTCGCCGTCCTCGGCCAGGCGGTCGAGAAGCGCGGCCGCCTTGGCGAGGACGAGGACGGAGGGATCGCGGCTCAACTTCCGTCCCTCGGCAGAAGGCCGCAGGCGCTCGTGTCCCAGGTGACAGCCACCTCGCTCCCGATCGCGAACGGCGGCCCGAGCTCGGCGGGCATCTCGGCCTTGAGGGGTTCGGAGAGCCCGCCGACGTCGACCCGGTACGAGTAACCTGCGCCGCGGAAGGCGAGGTCGAGGACGACGCCCCGGACGGCGCCGCCGTCCCCGGTCGCGAGGCGGACGACCTCCGGACGCAGGACGAGCCAGGCGCTGCCCGCGGACGTCCCGTCCGCGCATGGCACTGCCAGCTCGCGGCCCGCGATCGAGACGGTGGCGCGGCCTCCGTCGGCACGGACGACGTCCACGGGAATGACGTTCGCGTCCCCGACGAAGCGCGCGGCGAACGGCGAGGCCGGGGCTCGGTAGATGTCCGCCGGCGCGCCGACCTGCTCGACCCGGCCCTGGTCGAGAACGACGATGCGATCCGAGAGGGCGAGCGCCTCGCGCTGGTCGTGGGTGACGTAGACGAAGGTCGCTCCGGTCTCGCGGTGGACGCGCCGCAGCTCTGCTTCCATCTCCAGGCGGATCTTCAGGTCGAGAGCCGAGAGCGGCTCGTCGAGGAGGAGGACGCGCGGGCGGTTGACGAGCGCGCGGGCGAGCGCGACGCGCTGCATCTGGCCGCCGGAGAGCTCGTGGCTGCGGCGCGGGCCGTAGCCGTCGAGGCGGACGAGCGCGAGCGCCTCCTCGACCCGTCGCCTCACCTCGTCCCTGGGCGCTCCGGCGATGCGCAGGCCGAACGCGACGTTCTCGAAGACGTCGAGGTGCGGGAAGAGCGTCGAGCGCTGGAAGACCATGTTCACGGGGCGCTTGTGCGGCGGGACGCGGGTGACATCCCGCCCCTGGAGCACGACGCGCCCCTCGGTCGGCCGCATGAAGCCGGCGATGATCCGTAGGAGCGTCGTCTTGCCGCAGCCGGACGGGCCGAGCAGGGTGACGAGCTCGCCGTCCTCGATCCCGAGCGAGACGGCGTCGAGCGCCGTCACGCGCCCGAACCGGTGCGTGACGTCCTCGAGCCGGAGCGGAGACTCCTCGTTTCGGCTCACGCCGCCAGCCTCTCTGGATCCTCCCGAGCGAAGCGAAGGGACAAGCTCGCCGCGCGGAAAATGCGCAGCATTTTCGGCGGATAGCTCACGTCACCTCTCCGAGGAGGGGCTCCAGAGCGCGTGCCCGGCGCCGCTCGGAGCGGATCGTGAGGAAGAACGCGATCACCCAGAGTGTGAGCGAGACCGCGAGCAGGAGGGTCGAGATCGTCGCGATCGAGGGGTCGACCGTCCGCCGAAGCCTCGACCAGATGACGAGCGGCAGCGTGTTGTTCGAGCCGATGACGAAGAAGGTGATGATGAACTCGTCGAACGAGAGCGCGAAGGAGAGGCAGCTTGCTCCCACGAGGATGGGCCAGATCTGCGGCAGCGTGACGCGGCGGAAGACCTTGAGCGGGCTCGCGCCGAGGTCCGCGGCCGCCTCCTCGAGGGCCGGGTCGAGACGCTCGAGCGCGCCGCGGGCGAGGAGGATGAAGTACGGGAAGACGTAGACGATGTGGGCGACGACGACCGTCTTCAGGGAGAACGTGAACTGGAGGCGCGAGAAGAAGACGACGAGCGCAATGCCGAGGAAGAGGCCGGGGAGCGTGATCGGCAGGAAGAAGAGGAGCGCAAGCGGCCCGCGGAAGCGCGACGTCGTTCGCGCGAGCCCGTAGGAAGCAAGCGTGCCGAGGACGAGCGTTACCCCGGCGACCGAGAGGGCGACGTAGGCGCTGTTCTTCGCGGCCTGCTGGAACTCGAACGAGCCGAAGACCTCGCGGTACCAGCGGAGCGAGAAGCCCGTGAAGGGGAACGAGAGGGCGCCCGTGTTGTGGAAGGAGAAGAGCACGACCACGGCGAGCGGGAGGAAGAGGAAGAGGAGCGCGAAGATTGTTATCGCCGCTGTGAACGGGCTGCGCTGAGCGTTGCTCATGGATCGACCTCCGCGGGGAAAAGGCACGGTGTCGATCCCGAGCGAAGCGATGGGACAAACTGCCCCCCGAGGAAAATGCGCAGCATTTTCCTCGGATTCATGTGCTCCACCTGATGCGGTCGAGGCGGAGCAGGCGGAGCCCGCCCGCGATCAGGCCGTAGCAGAGGACGAAGGCGACGAGCATCAGGAACGACTGGGCCGCTCCGAGCGGCCAGTTTCCGACCCCCTTGAAGTTCGCCTGGATCTGCACGCCGAGCATCACGTCCCTCGTCGCGCCGAGGAACTGGGGCGTGACATAGTCGGAGGCCGAGAGCACGAAGACGAAGAGGAACGCGCTCGCGGCCGGCGCGGCGATCAGGGGGAGGACGACCCGCCGCCAGCGCGCGAGGGCGTTCGCGCCGAGGTCCTGGGCGGACTCGAGGAGGGCCGGGGACATCGGGCCGAAGCCGGCGAAGAGGACGAGGACGACATAGGGCAGGAAGATGTGAACGAGGGCGACGGTGATGGCGAAGCGGTTGTAGAGGAGGAATCCGAGCGGATGGCTGATGATCCCGAGCCGCCGGAGCCCGTCGTTGAGGAGGCCGTGCTCGCCGAGGATGCTCCTCCAGGCGTAGATGCGCACGAGGTAGCTCGCGAAGAGCGTGGCCGTGATCAGGAAGAGGACGAAGAGGCGCCAGCGGCCGGCTGCGTAGCGCAGCCAGTAGGCGATCGGCAGCGCGACCGCGACCGACACCCCGGCCGAGAGGAGGCCGACGACGAACGAGTTCGTCGCCAGCCTTCCGACGACCGGCGAGCC
>JBGPNP010000072.1:0-9644 GCA_041487575.1 Gaiellaceae bacterium
CGCGGTAGCCCGTCCGGCAGCTCGTCCTTGCCGTCGATCGGGAACGAGAGCACGTCGGTCACCTCGTCGGCGCCGAGGTGCTCGAGCTTGAGCGCCCGCATCTCCTCCGGCCCCGCGAAGGCGACGCCGAGGTCGCCCGCGTCCACCCCCTCGGCCTCGAGCACGCGCGCGCACACGGCCCGGACGGCTGCCTCGTCCACCTCGACGCCGCTCCGGTTGGCGATCTCGAGCTCGATCACGCTCACCGGCGGCGCTGGGTGCCCGTCTCTTCGGCATGGCGCTTGTAGGCCTCGACGATCCGCTGGACGAGGACGTGGCGGACGACGTCTTGGTTCCCGAACTCGACGAACTCGATCCCGTCGATGCCGCTGAGGACCTGGCGCACCTGGATGAGGCCGGAGGCCTGCTCCTTCGGGAGGTCGACCTGCGTCACGTCGCCGGTGACGACGACCTTCGAGCCGAAGCCGAGCCGCGTCAGGAACATCTGCATTTGCTCGGGGCTCGTGTTCTGGGCCTCGTCGAGGATGATGAAGGAGTCGTTGAGCGTCCGGCCGCGCATGAAGGCAAGCGGCGCAACCTCGATCATGCCCTTCTCCATGTAGGCGTTCAGCCGGTCGGCGTCGAGCATGTCGTAAAGGGCGTCGAAGAGGGGACGCAGGTAAGGATCCACCTTGGCCAGGAGATCGCCCGGGAGGAAGCCGAGCTTCTCCCCCGCCTCGACCGCGGGCCGCGTGAGGATGATCCGGTTCACCTGCCGGTCGGCGAGGGCGGCGACGGCGAGGGCCATGGCCAGGTAGGTCTTGCCAGTGCCGGCCGGGCCGATCGCGAAGGTGATCGTGCGTCCGCGGATCGCGTCGACATAGCGCTTCTGGTTGACCGTCTTCGGCGTGATCTTCTTGCCGCGGTGCCGCCAGACGACGTCCTCGTAGACGTCGCGGATGTCGGCGGCGGAGTCGAGCGCTGCGAGGACGGCGTCCACCGTGCCCGGGCCAACCGCGTGCCCGCCCTGGACGAGGCCGACGAGCTCGTCGATGACGAGCCGCGCCTCGCCGATCCGCTCGTCGTCGCCCTCGAGTGTCAGTCGGTTGCCGCGGAGAAGGATGGTGCACCCGAGCCGGTCGCGGAGCGCCTCGAGGATGCCGCCGTCGACGGTGCCGAGCTCGGCCGCGACCTCGTTGGAGACGTCGAGAGTTTCCTGCAACTCAACACAGTCTAGTGACGGCTTCCGCCGCTCCGGTCGCCCCCTTTGGGGCACCCCGGCCCACCACCCGGCTCTGAGCCTAGAGCGATAAGGCGCACGAATGGTGAGCGCAACGTGCCGAGTTCGTCACGGACCGCGCCATTTCCAGCGTCGCCACGGGAGCACCCTTCTACGAGCCGGCGGGATCTGGCTGGCGGCCGGACTCCGTCGTCGCCCCTCACGGCGTGCCCGGCAGAATCTCCAAACCATAGTGGTCTCCACCGTAAGTACGGCCCCGCCTGGCCGGCTGCAAACCCGCGCATCCCCGCGTCCTCAGTCGGCCCCATACCAGCTTGGTATGGGGCCTCCCTGCGTCCTTGGGCTGCTTGGTGTTCGCGCGGCCAAACATGACCGGACTTACGGTGGCGACCACTTAGGCCAGCTTCTCGCGCACGAGCTGGCTAACGACCGAGCCGTCCGCCCGGCCGGCGACCTGCGGCATGACATCGGCCATCACGCGGCCGAGGTCGCGGAGGGAGGTCGCTCCCGTCTCGGCGATGGCGTCGTCGACGATCTGCTCCAGGTCCTCCTCCGAGATCGGCTCGGGCATGAACTCCTCGATGACCGCGAGCTCCGCCTCCTCCACCCGCGCCTGCTCCTCCCGGCCCCCGGAGCGGAAAGCCTCCGCAGCCTCGATCCGGCGCTTGCGCTCGCGCTGGAGCACCTGAAGCTCCTCGTCGTCATGGAGCGGGCGCATGAGCTCCTTCTCCGCCGCCCGCAAGGCCGAGAGCGTCAGGCGAAGGGCGCCTGTGCGCTCGGCGTCGCGGGCCAGCATCGCCGTCTTGAGCTCGCCCTCGATACGCGCGATCAGGCTCACGTGTCGCTCGCCTCCGGCTCGCTGCTAGGCGGTCTCACTCCCGAGCGAAGCGATGGGACAAACCAGACCCCGCGGAACGTGTGCAGCACTTTTCGCCGGTAGATCACGCGAACCCAGGAAGCCTTCGCCCGGCGAGCAGATGCCAGTGCAGGTGGAAGACGGTCTGGCCGCCGCCCGGGCCGACGTTGACGATCAGGCGGTAGTCCTCGAGGCCCTGCTCGCGGGCGGTGTCGGCGACGAACTCGAGCATTCGCTTCGCCTCCTCCGCCGGGAACTCGTGGACGTCGCGAAAGGTGTCCACGTGCCGCTCCGGCAGGACGAGCAGGTGGACGTCCGCCTTCGGCGCGATGTCGCGGACGGCGACGAAGCCGTCCAACTTGCGGACGTGGTCGCCCTCGCGGGCGAGGCGGCAGAAGAGGCAGTCAGGCTGCGACACCGACGATCCCCTCCGCCGTGACCGCGCACGCGCGGACGCGCAGAAAGCGCCCGACCGGCGCCTCCACGAGCCAGGGCGAGTAGTCGTCGCCGTAGCCCCGCCCGGGCCGATCGACGAGGACGACGTCCTCGGAGCCGAGCTTACCCTGCCACCAGCGGCGGCAGGCCTCCTCAGACGCGGCGCGCAGGCGGGCGCTCCGCTCCTTCTTCACCTGCGCCGGCACCGTGTCCTCGGCAGCCGTGCGCGTGCCCGGCCTCGGCGAGTATGGAAAGACGTGCACCTTCGTGATGCCCGCGGCGGCAACCGTGCGCAGCGTACTCTGGAAGGCCTCCTCGTCTTCGCCGGGAAACCCGACGATGACGTCCGTCGTGACGTTGAAGCCCTCTGCTTTCGCGACCCGGCGCAGGTACGTCGCGACCGAGTAGCGCCGACCCATCGCGCGCAGGACGCCATCGTCGCCGGACTGGAGCGGCACGTGCAGGTGTGGGGAGACGCCGGGCGTCTCGCGCATCGCCGCGAGGAGATCGTCGTCGAGGTGGTTGACCTCGATCGAGGAGAGCCGGAGGCGCTCCAGCCCCGGCACCGAGCCGGCCTCGCGCACGAGGCGGGGAAGGTCGTAGCCGGCGGCCCGGTCGCGGTAGCAGCCGAGGTTGATGCCGGTGAGGACGACCTCCCGGTGGCCCTGACCGATCCGGCGGCGGATCTCGCCGAGAACCGCCTCGGCCGGACGGCTGCGCGAGCCGCCGCGCACCTGCGGGATGACGCAGAAGTGGCAGGAGAAGCTGCAGCCGTCCTGGACCTTGACGAAGGCGCGCACGCGGTCGAGCCGGGCGGCGGCCTGCACGCAGCCGATCGCGCCGACGTCGCCGGCGACGAAGGCGGCCGTGCCCTCGCTCGGGAGCCGCACGACCCGAACGTTCTCGGGCAGCGCGGCGAAGACGTCGCCCGTGAGATTCGCGCCGCAGCCCGTCACGTAGACCTTCCTCGCGCGCCTCGCGGCGCGGCGCACGGCCTGGCGCGACTTCGCCAAGGCCTCGTTCGTCACGCAGCAGGTGGTGACGACGGCGACGTCCGCCTCGCCGGCCACCTCTACGTGGCCTCCGGAGACCAGGCGCTCGCGGATCTCGTGCGCGTCCGCGTGCGAGACCTTGCAGCCGAGGAACTCAACCGAGAACGTCGCCACGGCGAGCATGTTAGAGGCGCTCGTAGAGATCGGCCGCCCACTCGCCCAGCTTGCGGCGCTCGACCCGCCGCCAGCCGCGGAGCTCCGGCTCCTCCGCGGCGAGGTAGCCCGAAGTAATCAGCCGCTGGGAACGAAGCCGGGAGCCGACGGCTTCGACCGGCCGAAGGGTGATGTTCGCGACCGCCAAGGAGGCCTCCGGCAGCGGGTCCGCGAGCGCGTCGAGCACCCGGGCCTCGACGGCGACGCCGTTCCGGGCCGCGTTCTCCTGCGCCGCCTCGACGGCGACCGGGTCGATGTCGACGGCGACGACCGGCGCGAAGCCGAGCCTCGCCGCCGCCACGGCGAGGACGCCCGAGCCGCAGCCGACGTCGAGGAGGCTTCCCGGCTCCTCGCCGAGGAGGAGCTCGAGGCAGAGCCGGGTCGTCGCGTGCGCGCCAGTCCCAAACGCGCGGCCGGGGTCGATGACGACCGCGAGCGCGTCCGCCGGCGGCGTCTCCCATGGCGGCCCGACCCAGAGCGGGCCGATCCGCACCGGCCGGTGGAACTCCTTCCACGCGCTCTCCCACCCTGGCTCGACGCCGGTCGAACGCACGCCGCCGAACGCCCGTCGCAGCCGCGCCTCGCTCGCGCGTCGGTGTACGCCGCGAGCTCGAGGCCGTCCAGGGCCTCGACCTCCTCGAAGCCCTCCGGGAAGAGCTCGATCATGGCCGCCCGGCCCTCCTCGGCCCGCTCCGCGGGAATACGGACCGCGACGCGCCGGAGCACGACGCGGGTCAGCGGAACGCCGCGCGCAGCTTGTGGAGCAGCCCCTCGTCCTCCTTGTAGTTCGAGTCGTGCTGGCTGCCCTCGAACTGCTCGAGGAGCTTCCGCTGCTCCTCCGAGAGGTGGCGCGGGACGGCGACGTGGACGAGGACCCGGTGGTCGCCCCGACCGAACCCCTGGAGCACCGGCATCCCCTTGCCGCGGAGGACGACTACCTCTCCCGGCTGAACCCCCGGCTCGAGCTCGAGCTCGACGTCGCCGTTGAGCGCCGGAACCGCCACTTTCGTGCCGAGCGCCGCCTGCGTCATCGTCAGCGTCACGGCCGAGATGATGTCGTTCCCCTCGCGGACGAAGCGCTCGTCCGGTCGGACGTGCACGTGGACGTAGACATCGCCCGCGCGGCCGCCGAGAACGCCCGCGTGGCCCTCACCGGTCAGGCGGATGCGCTGGCCGTCGTGGATTCCGGGCGGGATCTCGACCTCGAGCGTTCGCTGCTCCGTGAGCCGCCCGGCGCCGCCGCAGTCCGGACAGGCCTTCGCGAGCACCTGGCCGAGCCCCCGGCACGCCGCGCAGGTTCGTGTGCGCACGAATTGGCCGAACGTCGTGGTCGACACGGCCTGAAGCGTTCCGGCGCCCCCACAGCGGGAGCACGGCTCCGGCCCTGTGCCCGGCGCGGCGCCGTTGCCGCTACAGGTCGCGCACGCGACCGCGACGGGGTACGGCACGGTGCGGGTCGCGCCGCTCGCCGCCTCGACGAGGTCGATCTCCATCTCGGCGAGAACATCCCCGCCGCGCGAGGCACGCGGCCGGCGCCTGCCGCCGCCGAAGCCGGCGAACAGATCGTCGCCGAAGACGGCAGAAAACAGGTCGGCGAGGCTCGAGAAGTCGGTCGGGTGGAAGCCGCCCGACTGAAGCCCCTCATGGCCGTAGCGATCGTAGAGCTCCCGTGTCTCCGGCTTCGAGAGCACCTCGTAGGCCTCGGCCGCCTCGCGAAAGCGTTCCTCCGCGTCGGGGGCTTCGCTGACATCCGGGTGGAGCTCCCGCGCAAGCTTGCGAAACGCCGACTTGATCTCCTTCTCGGTCGCGTTCCGGCTCACGCCGAGGATCTCGTAGTAGTCGCGCCGAATCGTCGCCACGCTCTTAGGTTACTCGGCCTCGAGGCGAGCCCTGCCCGCCCCCGAGAGCGTCAGCCCTCGTAGAACTCCTCGATGAAATGCGAAAGCTCGTGCGCGGCCCAGCGGACGGCGTCAATCGCCTTCACGTAGTCCATTCTCGTGGGGCCGAGGAGGCTCACCGTGCCCAGGTTGCGGTGCTGGAGGCCGTAAGGCGCAGCCACGAGCGACACGCTCCGAAGAGCAGGATCGTCGATCTCCGAGCCCACCTTGACGAACGGGCGCTTCGACCCGAGGCTCGTCCGCAGGAGCTGGAGCAGGGCCGCCCGCTCCTCGAGCGTCTCGAGCAGGCGCCGGTAGCTCGGGAGATCGGCGAGCCGGAAGTCGTCGAGGAGGCCGGCGGCGCCGCCGACGTAGAGATTCGGCTCACCCGACTCCATTGCCTCGCTGAACGCAGGCTTGAGCCGGGTGAGGAACGCTCGCTCCTGCGCCGGAAGCTCAGGGTCCTCGAACCGGTTGCGGAGCATCCGCGCGCCGAGCCGGAGGCCGGCCACGCGCTCGTTCAGGTACTGGCCCGCCCACTCTGCCAGGCCCGGATCGACCAGTTCTTCGAAGTTGACGACCCGCTTCGTCACGCGGCCGGTGGACGTGATGACGACGGCCATGACGACCTGAGGCTGGAGGAGGATGACCTCGACGTGCCGCACGATCGTCGTCTCGAGCGGAGGCGCGGAGACCAGGGCCAGGAGGTGCGTGACGTGGGCGAGCGCCTCCGTCGTCGCGCGGAGCGCCTCGTCGATCTGGCTCCGCATCGCCGAAAGGTCGAGGTCGAACTCGGACGGCTTCGGCTGGAGCGCCGCGAGCACGCGGTCGACGTAGACGCGGTAGCCGAGATCCGTCGGCAACCGCCCCGCCGACGTGTGCGGGTGGGTCAGGAGGCCCTGATCCTCGAGCGCAGAAAGCTCTGCCCGCACCGTCGAGGGCGAGACGTCCATGCCGCCGCGTTCGACGAGGGTCTTCGACCCGACCGGCGCGCCGGTCGTCACGTGCTCCTCGACGACGCTCGCGAGGAGCCGCTGCTGTCTGAGCGTGAGCCTCGACTCCGTCCGGTCGGTCATCGCCCGAATATAGCTGTTTGCAGGTGTTTAGGGAGCGGCACGAACCCGTTCGACACCGCTGTCGAGGCCGCTTCGGGGCTCGGCTCGGCCATGAGCTCGGCCGTCACGCCCCCTCCGAGGAAGCGTCCGCGCCGGGTCAGCCCGAGCCCGCCGTCGCTCTGCTCGGCCAGGCCGAGGCGCTCGAGCCGAACGAGCGCCGCCCGGTCGAGCGCCGGCTCGACCTCGGCGAGCGGGAGCGGCACGTCGAGCCTCAGCCCGAGCATGAGGCGCTCTCGGAGCTTCGTCTCGGCGTCGAGAGGCTCGATCTCCCGCGGGGGCCGCCTTTCGGCCGCGAGCGCGGCGAGATACCGCCCGAGGCTCGGCGCGTTCTGCCAGCGCCGCGAGCCGACCGTGGAGACAGCACCGATGCCCAGGCCGAGGTAGTCCCGCCCCTGCCAGTAGGCCAAGTTGTGCCGCGACTCCCGTGCGGGGCGGCAGAAGTTGGCCGTCTCGTACCAGCGGTAGTCGGCACCGACGAGTACCTCCACCACCTGCTCGAAGTAGCCCTCCATCGCCTCCGCCTGGCGGGCGAGGTCCTCTCCGTGCGCGTGGGTGAAGCGCGTGCCGGCCTTCGCCTCGAGCTCGTAGCACGACAGGTGCTCCGGGCCGAGCGCCAGCGCCTCCTCGAGATCCCGGGACAGGTCGGAGGCGCTCTGGCCAGGGATCCCGTAGATGAGATCGAGTGAGATGTTGTCAAACCCGGCATCACGTAGATGGTAAAACGCGCGCCGGACGTCGTCAGGCGTCGCCCGGCGCTCGAGCACGCGGAGAAGGCCCGGCTGGAAGCTCTGGGCCCCGAGCGAGACGCGAGTCACCCCGGCCGCCCGGAGCAGCGGCGAGAGCTCCAGCGTCACGGTCTCCGGGTTCGCCTCGACCGTGACCTCGCCCGCGGACGGAAGCGAGCCGAGCAGCCGCTCGAGCGCATCAGGCTCGGTAAAAGTCGGCGTCCCGCCGCCGAGATAGACCGTCTCCAATCGGTCGGCGAGCAGGCCGCGCTCGATCTCAAGCTCAGCGAGCAGGGCCTCGACGTACGCCCCGTGCGCGTCATGCCGGCCGACGGCCGTGACGAAGTCGCAGTAGCCGCAGCGGTGGGCGCAGAACGGCAGATGCACGTAGAGGTGGCGAACCACAGCGCCGCCCGCATCTGTGCCTCTTTCCGGCCGAGTCACGACTCACCCCCGAGCGAAGCGAAGGAGCCCCGCCGTGGAAAATGCGCAGCATTTTCGACGGGTATCATCGCTTCTCCGACTCGAGGTTCAGCACGGCGAGGAAAGCCTCCTGCGGCACCTCGACGACCCCGACCTGCTTCATCCGCTTCTTCCCCTTCTTCTGCTTCTCGAGCAGCTTGCGCTTACGCGTGATGTCGCCGCCGTAGCACTTGGACAGCACATCCTTGCGGCGCGCCTTGATCGTCTCCCTCGCGATGATCCGCGAGCCGATCGCCGCCTGTATCGGGACGTCGAAGAGCTGCCGCGGGATCTCCACGCGCAGCCGCTCGACGAGCGCCTTCCCCCGCGCATACGCGTTCGAGCGGTGGATGATGAGACTGAGGGCGTCCACCTCGTCGCCGGCAAGCAGGACGTCCACCCGGACGAGGTCGGCTTCCAGAAAGCCGGTGATATCGTAGTCGAAGCTCGCGTAGCCCTTCGAGCGGCTCTTGAGCTGGTCGTAGTAGTCGTAGACGATCTCGGCGAGCGGCAGGTCGTAGACGAGGAGGACGCGCGCCTCGCTCAGGTACTCCATGTGGTGGAAGCGCCCGCGGCGCTCGTTGTTCAGCTCCATGAGCGAGCCGACGAACTCCTTCGGGACGATCGTCGTCGCGCGGATGACCGGCTCCTCGACGCGCTCGACCTCTCGCGGGAAGTCGGCCGGGTTGTGCACCTCGACCTCCTCGCCGGCCTTCGTCCACACGCGGTAGGCGACGTTCGGCGCGGTGACCAGGAGATCGAGGTCGAACTCCCGCTCGAGCCGCTCCCGCACGATCTCCATGTGGAGGAGCCCGAGGAAGCCGCAGCGGAAGCCGAAGCCGAGCGCCTGGGAGGTCTCCGGCTCGTAGAAGAGCGAGGCGTCGTTCAGCTTCAGCTTCTCGAGCGCGTCGCGCAGGGCCGGGTAGTCGTCGGAGTCCGTGGGGAAGAGGCCCGTGAAGACGGTCGGCTTGACGTCCTTGTAGCCGGGCAGGGGCTCGGCTGCGGGACGCCGCTCGCTCGTGAGCGTGTCGCCGACCTTGAGGCGGCTCACGTCCTTGAGGCCGGTGATGACGTAACCGACCTCGCCGGCGGAGAGCGTCGCGCACGGGGTCCGGACCGGCGAGAAGAACCCGAGCTCCTCGGCCTCGAACGTGATGCCCGCGGCCATCGCCCTCAGCCGCTCACGCGGCTTGAAGCTCCCGTCCACGACGCGGACGAAGGCGACGACGCCCCGGTACTGGTCGTACGAGGAGTCGAAGACGAGGGCGCGGGGAGGGCCGGCAGGGTCACCCTGCGGCGGCGGGATCCGCTCGACGACCGCATCGAGCACCTCGTCGACGCCCTGCCCCGTCTTCGCCGAGAGCATGATCACCCGCCCCGGGTCTTCCCCTACGAGGGCGGCGACGTCGGCGGCCGTGCCCTCGGGATCAGCCTGCGGAAGATCGATCTTGTTGACGACGGGGACGATCTCGAGGTCGTTCTCGATCGCGAGGTACGCGTTCGCGAGCGTCTGCGCCTCGATCCCCTGCGCGGCGTCCACTACGAGGAGGGCGCCCTCGCACGCCTGGAGGGCCCGCGACACCTCGTACGTGAAGTCGACGTGCCCGGGCGTGTCGATGAGGTTCAGCTGGTAGCCCTTCCACAGGACGCGCACGGCCTGCGCCTTGATCGTGATCCCGCGCTCGCGCTCCAGCTCCATCGAGTCGAGCACCTGCTCGCGCATCTCGCGCTCGGAGAGGGTGTCGGTCAG